>JAKACI010000067.1 GCA_021821565.1 bacterium
CTATAATATCCGCATTTGTTTGATTGGCTTTAATAGATAATTCAAGCGAATCGCCTTGAAAGTCTGCAATTTCTTGAATTTCATCTCTCTGATAATTATGAGCTAATAATATAGCATTTTTCTTTTTCAACAATTCTTTCAATAGATTCTGTTTTCTTTTAATTTCGCCGTCTATTGTTTCCATTTTTTTATTATTTATTCTATTAAATAAAATATAATTACATAATTAAACTTATATTTTATCATATTTATTATTACAATAACAATAATAATATTTTAAATTTTTATTATAAAAAATTAATTTAATATTGATTTTTACATTAAATTAATAAAACAATTCAAAAAACTTGATTTTATCCATAAAAGAATATTATAATATATGAATTATGAATAATAATAAACAAAATCCTGCGGTAGCGTCAGGATTTAAATTTGAAAGTCCTGACGCTTCAAGTAAAATATACAGAAGAATATTGACGGGGGATAGACCGACGGGCCCTCTTCATCTGGGACATTATTGCGGCTCTTTAGAAAATAGGGTTGCCCTTCAGGACAAATATGACACATTTATATTAATAGCGGATATACAAGCTTTAACTACTAATTTTGATCATCCTGAACTTCTTAAACAAAATATATTTCAGGTTGCATTAGATTATCTTGCAGTCGGAATTGCGCCTGAAAAATCAACAATTATAATTCAATCAATGATTCCTGAGATAGCCGAATTGACAATATTTTTTTCAATGTTTATTTCAATAAATGCTTTAAAACATAATCCTACTATTAAAGCCGAGTCAAAAGAAAAAGGCTATAAAGAACTTAACTACGGTTTTTTAGGATATCCCGTAAGCCAGACCGCCGATATAACAATCTTTAAAGCCGACTTAGTCCCTGTCGGAATAGATCAATTGCCGCATATAGAATTATCACGAAAAATAGTAAGACGGTTTAATGAACTTTACGGCAGCACTTTAATTGAACCTCAAGCTCTTTTAAGCGAATTTCCAAAACTTATCGGTCTTGACGGAAATTTAAAAATGAGCAAGTCCTACGGAAATGCAATTTTTCTCTCGGATGATTTTGATACTATAAAATCTAAAATAAGAACTGCTTTAACCGACAAGTCGCGTATTCATACATCTGATCCCGGTCATCCCGATATATGCACTATTTTTTCTTATCATAAAACTTTTTCAAATGACGATTTAACGAAAAATACCGAAAATGACTGCATTAATGGTTCAATAGGGTGCGTGCAATGCAAAAATAATCTTTTTGAATCAATTAAAAATATTTTAGTTCCTATGAATGAAAAACGGCAATATTATAAAGAACGACCTTCAGAAATTTGGGATATTTTGCTGACCGGTACCAATAAGGCAAAAAAGATTGCGGGAGAAACCTTAAAAGAAGTAAAGAATAATATGAAAATTAACTATTTTTAAAAAAGGAGAAAAAAATGGCAAACAAATTGTTTATTATGCTTCAAAACACGACACCCGATAATCCTCATCAATTAGGAGCACCCTTTTTTCAGGCTGCTGCCGCCGCAACTATGGATTATGAAGTAGAGATGATTCTTACGGCAGATGCAGGACTTCTGATGAAAAAAGGCGTAGCGGAAAATTTAAAAGTAAAAGAAGGCAGCCCTAAATCTGTTTACGATTTTATTAAAGACGCTTATGAAGCGGGAGTTGTCCTCAAAGTATGCACACCTGCTTTAGAACTAAACAATTTTACAAAAGATGACCTTATACCTGAATGCAGCGGGGTCGTCGGCGGCGCTTATGTTGTAGAAATGGCAATGGATGATGATGTAAAAGTATTAGCTTATTGATTTGATTTAAATTGGCTTGACTTAATTTATTAATTTATTAAGAGTTTTTTTAAGAATTTATACCCTGCTTGCTTGCGGAATATTCAAGAACTCCCTCGAGCAGGGTAAATCTATCTAAGCAAATTGTCTCACACGGCATAGATTTTACAAAAAGTTCATTATTTACTAATCCTCCCGTCAAATAAATTTTAGCAGGTTTTCTTGCAAACCTATACATTGACATACATATGCCTTTTATTAATCTTGCAGCGGCAATACTCGGTTCAATATTAGAAGCAACCATATCAAAAACATGACCCATTCCTAAAAGTCCGCAAGTAGCAGTGATAAATTCTCTTTGAGGTTCTATTTTATTATAATCTAAATTTAAATAATTTCCCAAAATTTCTATAGCCTGCCCTGTAAATGCCCCGCATTCCGTATTCCAATCGCTATGAATAAAATTGCCGTCTTCAAAAACAACGTACTTGGCATCTCTTGAGCCTACGTCTAATAAAGTGAAAGATTTTTCTTTTATCAGTCTCTTTCCTGCATAAGAAAGAGCTATTATTTCATTTACGGATTGTTTTGCAAATCTATCTATATTATGTCCCGTCCCTATATCTGCCCTAAATGTTTTTTCAAGATCGGCAACCTTTTTTACATTCTTGTCATTCGTTTCGGTATTTAAAATTTTAGCATAAGTAGTTCCTGCATCTAAAAGTATCATTATAATATGTCCGCCTCAGTTTTAGCATTATTAATAAATATTTCAAAATTGACGATATAAATTATAAATTCTTAAAATTAAAAATGTTTTAATATAGCGCATTAATTTTTGGTAATTTTAGAAGTATAATAAAAAAATAAGCAATTTGTATTAACCAACCACTCCGTTAAGCTGTAAAAATGCGGTTAGTTTTGCCACGGTGCTTCTTGTAAGCCCTAAATCCATATCAATAAAAATACCTCTCGGATGTTTGCTTGCAAGATAAGATGCAAGTCCTGCTTTTGGACAAAAGCTTTGCGCAAAAAAAACCGTAGGTACATCGGGGTTAAATTCTAACTCAAGTTGTAAATCACCAGGCGTCAGGTTTTCAACACACCTTGTCCAGCCGTAAATATGAGTTTCATCGGGAAAATAATTTGCTAAAGAAAAATCTCCCCAGGGAGGCGTTCCCCAGAATGCGCATTTAGGCTTGACGTATTCAGGCTTGAACGGTTTTTTCTTTTCAATATCTCTATAAAAATAACCTGCGATTCGACCAAACTTGTCATCTAAAGGGATACCGCTTTTGCAGATAAAATCTCCTTTCCTTTCAATATCATTATTCTTAACGCGGGTTAATTTTATTCTTAATTCATTTACAATAAAATCCGCAACAAATCCCATTTCATTGCATCTTGCTATTTCTGAATCTTCAATTATTATCTCTGATATAGGATTTCTTCCTACAAGAACAGAATCAACGACATCTTCAGTCCAATAATCCGTTGCGGCTAAAATATTGGCTATAATCCGTTTAATTTGAGCGCAATATGCTTTAGGAAGAATATTTTCCGTAGGTTCGGTGATTAATTGGTCTACCTTGTACATATCTAAAGACAAGATGACAGCGTTTTTTTTAATAAGATCTTCCATAATTTCTTTTGGAGGGATACCGATAATTCCGACAAACGGTTTGTCTTTGGGATTTTGAAGAAATGATTTTTCTTTGCCCTTAACAAATCCGTGTCTTGTTAAAACCATATCTCGCACAGGGTTGTAACCTGTATTATCATTATCTTCCACTTTTGCAATCCTCAAAATTTAATATAAACAACTTTCTAAGATAAATATATTATTAGATATATTAATATATTATTTTATTTTTATTTGCCTAAGTTTTAATATAATATTAGAATATATTTTAATATAAAATTTTAACTTTAAATATGACTTTTATCACACTATATATGAATATATACGTTAAAAAATGGGCTCGTATAGCATAGCTATTTTCCGGTTAAAAAATGTTAATAATTATTTTAATAAATTACTTAAAATATTTATTAGAAAAATTTTGAGTCAGCAGACATCGCATATATATTCTTCCGCCATAGTAGCGGCTAATGCGCCGTCTCCCACAGCCGTAGCCACTTGAAGCAGTTTTTTTGCGCGGACGTCTCCTGCGCAAAAAACTCCGGGCATAGACGTCATAAGAGTATAAGGGTCCGTTTTTATGAAACCGTATTCGTCCTTTTCAATATTACTTACAAAAGATGTTTGCGGTTTTATGCCGACGAAAATAAAAACTCCTTTAACGGGGATTATCGTCCTTTCTTTAGTCTTTACGTTTTCTACCGTCAGCGATTCTACCGTTTTAGAACCATTTATTGAAATCGGTATATGTTCTAAGTTTAGTATAACATTTTCAGCGTTATGAAGTCTTTCCTGAATGATTTTCTCAGCCCTCAGTTCTTTTCTTCTGTGTACTAAAATAAGAGAATTTACAATTCTTGCAAGATAATTAGCTTCTTTGACTGCGGTATCCCCTCCGCCTATAACGGCAATATCCCTATCTCTAAAAAATGGACCGTCGCAAGTTGCGCAATATGAAACTCCTTTGCCTATAAATTCTTTTTCTCCCGGTATTCCAAGCTTTTTAGGAGATGCTCCGACAGTAATAAGAACGGTGCTTGTATCATAATCAGCTTCTACGCCCTTTAATGTTTTACAGTTGCCATTGTCTTTAATTTCTTTTATCTCATCATAAACTATTTTTAATCCGAAGCTTTTGGCATGTTTTTCAAACTTATCCATGAGTTCTGCTCCTGAAATAGACGGGAAACCCGGATAATTTTCAATAACATCGGAAACGGCAATCTGACCACCTATTGACATTTTTTCTATTAATATAATGTTAAGCCTCGCCCTTAAAGCATATATAGCGGCGGACAAACCTGCAGGACCGCCTCCTACAATTATCATATCATAAATCATTCTACCTCCTTAAAATTTACTATCGGCAATTTTAGTAATAATTATAATTATATTGTTGAATTTTTTGTATATTTTTTGTATTTATATTGTAATTTAAAGAATATTTGTGTAGTATTTTATTTTATTATTAAATTAAATATTAAAATATTAATAAAAATATATTTTTATATTTTATAATGATGTTAAATCGTATCAATTAACTATTATAAATCAAACTATTGAAAAAATCATTAAAAAAATCATTAAACCTTTTACAGCTTACTTTTGCTTCTACTGGTGCTATAATCGGTTCAGGCTGGCTGCTCGGGATATATTTTAGCGCAAAATACGCAGGTCCTTCATCTATTATTTCCTGGATAGCGGGCGGTTTTGCCGTAATGCTTATAGCGCTTGTTTACAGCGAATTAGGAAGTATGCTGCCATTATCAGGCGGTATTGCCCGATATCCCAAATATACTCACGGCGCTCTTTTAGGTTTTATTTCAAGCTGGATACTGATAATATCGGGGGCAGCCGTTAGTTCAATAGAAGCGGAGGCTTCAGTCCAATATCTAAACTATTATATTCCCGGACTTTATATAAATTCTTCACTTACGCCTTCAGGCTTATTAATAACATTTTTTATACTTCTGTTATTTTTTATTATTAATATATTCGGAGTAAAAATTTTTGCGAAAACTAATACGTTTTTAACTTGGTTTAAATTAGCCATACCTGTAATTGTCGCATCGGTTTTAATTTATGCCGCCTTTAAAAATAATAATATTTCATCTCTGAATCATTACAGTTTTATGCCTTACGGATTTGGCGGAATGATGAAAAGCATATCTTTAGGAGGCGTTATGTTCTCTTTTTTAGGATTTAGACAGGCAATAGAACTTGCAGGCGAATCTAAAAACCCCGGCAGAGACGTCCCATTAGCTACTATAATGTCGGTGATTATCGGGATAATTATTTATGGAGCGCTTTCTGTAAGTTTTATTTTAGCGGTTCCTTTAGTAAAATCAAATAACTGGCTTGCCTTAAATTATTCTTCTCCTTTTATAAGCTTATCTCAAAATTATAACCTGATTTTTCTGACGGTGCTTATAATTATCGGCGCTATTATTTCTCCGTTTGGAACGGGGTTAACATATATGGGTACTACTTCAAGAGTCGGCTACGCTATGTCAAAAATGAATTTTTTGCCGCGTAAACTTTCGCAATTCAACAAATACGGTATTGCATATATCTCGCTTATTTTCATATTTTGTCTTTCCGCCATATACCTGATGCCTTTTCCAAGCTGGCAATCGTTAGTGGGAATAATAACGTCAAGTATTGTATTTACTTATATACTTGGTCCTGTAAGTCTGATGTCTTTCAGAAAGCTGACTCCGAACCTTAAAAGACCGTTTTATCTCCCTTTAGCCGCTATAATATCTCCAATCGCTTTTATTATCGGTTCGTTAATAATTTACTGGTCAGGTTTCGGAGTTTTATGGAAACTTTTTATCGGTATAGCGGCAGGATGTATTATATTTATAATAAAAGATTATAAGAAAAAAAATTTTAAGAGAAATTTTCTGCCCGGATTATGGTTTTTATTTTATATAATTACGATAATAATTTTATCGTATTTAGGAAGCAAAAATTTTGGCGGGATAAATTTACTCATATTTCCGTATGACATAATAGCGGTTATTATAGCTTCTTTAATCTATTATGCTATATCTATACAAACATTTATTAAAACAGATGAAATTAAAATGATTTTGGAAGAACAGTTTATAAGTGAAGAATTTGACGAATAATATTATATAGGTAAACTAAAATTGTTTTACCTATTATTTTTTAATTATTTTTTAATTTTTTAAGAGATAGCCTGCTTATCATAATATATAGGACAACGGAACATACGACTAAAATAACGGGAATAATTCCAAAATAATTTTTAAATAAAAATCCTGCAAGAACCCCTCCTGCAAAACTTCCGGAAAATTGAAAAGTATTATATATGCCCATTGATGTTCCGACAAAAGAAGGATCTGACACCGAAGAAACTAAAGACGGCATTATAGGTTCTGTAATTGAAAATCCCGTGAAAAATAAAATGCCTCCTATTATTATAATGGGCAGCGCATACGTTTCACTATTAGAAAACATAAATAATGCCGAAATTCCCATCAACAGGTAGCTTAATTTCAGTAAATGAGTTTCATATCCCTTGTCGGCTTTTTTTGAAGCTTTCATCATTGCAAATAAAGAAAATACGACCATAGGTATCAGCACCTTATAGTAATCTGCCGTTCCCAACCGCAATTTGACTATCATCGGAAGCGTAAAAAAGAAAACCGTCATAAAAAAAGATAATATAAAGCCCTGGAAAGAGAGATTGGCAATTATTTTATTTTTAAATATATTGATAAATCTGCTAAAAGACATCTCTACTTCTTCAAGGATTTTTTTATTTTCAGGCTCTTCAACAAATAAATAAATAAAAATTGCAGACAATATTCCAAGCGTACCTGAAAAATAAAATAAAAATGGATATCCGAAATATAACGAAAGAAGCGGACCGAGAACTATGCCCACTACAAAACTCAAACCGATAGGGATTCCAAGATATGCAAGAGCCGTAGCCCTCTGGTTTTCAGAAACTGTATCGGAAACAAGGGCGAAAGCAACGGAGCTTTCAGCCGCAACCCCCTGTAAAAATCTTAATAAAATCAATTCCAAAATATTGGAAGAGAAACCTATTAAAATAGTAAAAATGCCAAAAAGCAGCATTCCTGCAAAAAGTATGTTTTTTCTGCCGTATTTATCCGATAAATATCCGAAAGGTATCTGAAATATTGCTCTTGATAGACCGTATATTCCAAAGGCGAGGCCTATAAGCAAATAACTATTTGTAAATTGGCGG
>JAKACI010000068.1 GCA_021821565.1 bacterium
TCAAAGGAGGGGTTAATCTTCAGGCTGTTATGGGTTTTAAGCTTGTTCTTGCAATTCCGGAAGGTTTTAAAGTGAATCAAGTCGTTGAAGATAATTCCAAAAAATATGGAGGTTTTTTTGAAATAACCCATGATACAATAAAAGCTTCCAAAAATGCAGATGTTGTAACTACCGATGTTTTTATAAGCATGGGGCAGGAAAATGACGAAATAAAAATTAATAAACTGAGACCTTATATAATTGACGAATCTGTTATAAGCAGTGCAAAAGACGACGTTATTGTTCTGCATTGTCTGCCTGCTCACAGAAATGAAGAAATTGCCGAAACCGTATTTGAAAGATTTTCAAAAAATATTTTTGATGAAGCTGAAAACAGGCTTCATGTTCAAAAAGCAATAATGGAAAAAATATTTGTATAATATTTTGGCGAAATATTTATATTTACAATGGTATTTTTATATTTTCCATATTTATAATACTTATTTTTTATGTAATATATTTTATTATATTTAACTTTTAATTTTTATATTATTTTATATTTTATATTTAATTTTTATTTTAATTATTAACTTATTATTAATTATTATAAGGAATAAAAAATGGCTGAAAATACAAAAAAACCAAAAATTGTTCTTGCTTATTCGGGAGGTCTTGATACTTCGGTTATATTAAAATGGCTTATTAATACATATAATGCCGAGGTTATAGCTTATTGTTCCGACGTAGGGCAAAAAGAAGATTTAGAAGCCGTTAAAGAAAAAGCATTCAAAACAGGCGCCGTAGATGCCGTTATTGAAGATTTGAAAGAAGAGTTTGCTCAGAATTATATTTTTCCGGCATTAAGAGGAAACGCCCTATATGAAGGGATATATTTGCTCGGAACGTCAATTGCAAGACCTCTGATAGCTAAAAGACAGATTGAACTTGCTTCTGAAATAGGAGCAGACTATGCAGCACACGGAGCTACGGGCAAAGGTAACGATCAGGTTCGTTTTGAACTTGCTTACGCTGCAATTAATCCTAAAATTAAAGTCATAGCTCCATGGAGGGTATGGGATATATCATCAAGGACGGAGCTTATAGATTATGCAGGCAAAAACGGCATTTATGTTCCCGTTACCAGAGAGAAACCTTATTCGAGCGATAGAAATCTTTTTCATATAAGCTATGAAGGAGGCATACTGGAAGATTTAAACAATTCGCCTGATGAAAGCATGTTTGAAATTACCGTTTCCCCTGCAAATGCTCCGGATAAACCTGAACAAGTTGAAATTTCTTATGAAAACGGAAACCCACTATATTTAAACGGACGTCAAGAAACACCGTTTAATATGATAGAAAAATTGAATATTATTGCAGGAAGAAACGCTATAGGAAGGGCAGATGTAGTAGAAACTAGAATTACAGGAATGAAATCAAGAGGCATATATGAAACACCCGCGGGGACTTTATTGCAATTTGCCCATAGAGCGCTGGAGGCTATAACATTGACAGGCGAAGAAATTGAATTAAAGGACGGTCTTTTGTCTAAATATTCAAAACTTATTTATGAAGGAAACTGGTTCAGTCCTGAATTTAAAGCGCTGCAGGCAATGATAGATTCAACGCAGCAAAACGTTTTCGGAGTTATAGGATTAGAATTATACAAGGGGAATATGAAAATATTATACAGGAAATCCGATAAAAGCTTATACTCGGAATCCATTGTAACGTTTGAAGACGATAAAGGTGCGTATTCTCAACAGGATGCAACCGGTTTTATTAATTTAAAAGCGTTAAGATTCAAATTGAGAAAATAAAATAATAATTAAATATTTACTATTAATAGTAATAAATATTACAATAAACATATAATAATAAAATTTAATAATAATGCCCTTAAAAAAAATAAATAAAGAAAACGAAAAGAATAATAAAGAAAATTTTGTCCGCGGCAGATTTAAAGAAGACATATCGGATTTAACAGCTGATTTTACCGCTTCTTTAGATATAGATAAAAAATTTGCGGAATTTGATATCGAAGGCAGTTTAGCCCATCTTGAAGCACTATTTAAAGCAGGACTTATCAAAGAAAATGAAAAAGATAAAATAAAAGAGGGTTTTTTTATTATAAGCAAAGAATTAAAATCAAATAAATTTAATTTTGATAAAAGATATGAAGATATTCATATTAATATTGAAAAAAGACTTATTGAACTTATCGGCGCAGCAGGCGAAAAATTGCATACCGGCAGGTCAAGAAACGATCAGGTTTCAGTAGATTTCAGGTTATATGTTAAAAATGAAATAAAAATAATAGGAAAAGCACTAATCGGTTTGAGAAGCGAACTTGTAAAAAAAGCGCAAGACAATATTGAAACTTTTTTACCGGGATATACGCATTTACAGCATGCCCAGCCTGTTTCATTAGCTCACCACCTGTTAGCTTATTATGAAATGTTTACAAGAGATTTTATTAAATTAGATAATGCTTATATTTCGGCAGACTGGTTAACACTCGGAAGCGGCGCTCTTGCCGGAGCCGATTTTAATATAGACAGAGAATTAGAGGCTAAAATATTGGGTTTTAGAAAGATATCTCGAAACAGCATAGATTCTGTTTCCGATAGAGATTTTGCTATTGAATTTAATTTTGCTTTGTCGATGATAGCTCTCCATTTATCCAGATTTTGTGAGGAATTAATATTATGGAATTCCCAAGAGTTTGATTTTGTGGATATTAAAGATGAGTTTACAACAGGGTCAAGCATAATGCCGCAAAAGAAAAATCCGGATGTTTTAGAGCTTATAAGAGGAAAAACAGGTTCGGTAATATCAGGTTTAATATCCCTTTTTATTATGATGAAGTCTTTGCCTCTCGCATACAATAGAGATATGCAGGAGGATAAAAAGCCCGTTATGGATAACTCGGAAACTGTTTATAAATCTTTAGTAATATTTAAGGATATAATTAAAACAATTGAATTCAAAAAGAATAATATGATTTTGCAATTAGACGATGACGCAATATATGCAACCGATATGGCTAATTATCTTGTCAATAAAGGTTTTGCCGTTTAGAAAATCTCATGAAATAATCGGCAATGTCGTAAGCTATTCTAAAGATAAAAATAAAAAATTATCAAAAATTAAAATTAATGATTACAAAAAATTTTCCAATCTTTTTGAAAATGATGTTTATGATTTATTTGACGCCAAACATTCTATAAACTCTAAAAAAACTTACGGCAGCACATCATTGAACAGTATTGAAAAGATGATAAATGATTATAATGATGAGATTAAACAAGACGAAAATAATAAAATGTTTTTTGCAAAATAAATTAAAAATAGTTTAAATACTAAAATCACTTAAGATTACTAAATAATTTGGCTAACTTAACTAAATAACTTAACTAAATTAACTTAAATAATTTAAATAAATTTTATGTATGTTATTGATTAATATTGTTAAGAAAAATGATTTAATTTTATTTTTTTTATTAATTCTGTTTATTTTTTTCTCTGCTTTAATTTTATCTGGATGTGCAAAAACAGGATATCCGCAGGCTCCTACTATTCCGCCGCCTCCAGCTCCGAATGTAATTTCAATCAAAAAAAATACAGATAGCCTTGTTGTTATTTACAAATATCAATTTAATCCTGAAGATATTAAAGAATTTTTAATATATGAAAAAAGATTTAAAAATAAAACGAAAAAAAATCTATCGTGTTCTCAATCAAAACTTGTTTCAATCCAAAATTTGAAATTTGCGGATAAATTTAGACTAAACAAAAAAAAAGGCGGAGACTTATTTTTTTATAAAATAGATAAATCCGCATTAAAAAAAGGTTATTATTTTATGTTATGTATTAAAAGCAAAAATTATTTTGGCATTAAATCTGCTTTTTCAAATTTTCTCACTATACGTATTAATTAATATAGAGGAACGTTCATGACATTTAAAGAAAAAATAAGTAAAACAGGTTTTATTTTAAGTCTCGTCATAATCATTATTCTTGCGATTCTTATTTTTCAAAAGAGATTTATTAAAAACTTCCAAAAAGTTACATTCTCAATAAAATTAATTAAGGTAATCGGGACTAAATACGGTTTAAAAGGGCCTGCCGATGTATTTTTTCAGGGAAATAAAATTATTTATATTGTAGATTCGGGAAATTCAAGAATTTTGAAGTTTAATATTCTGGGAAAATATATTAGACAATGGGGATTACAGGGAGGCGCGACAGGCGAATTTATGGTACCTCTTTACGGCGCCGTATATAATTCTAATAAAGGAAATCCGGAGATTTATATTGTAGATTCAGGCAATTCAAGAATTCAAGTTTTTACGCCCCAAGGGAAATTTATAAAAGAATTCGGCAAATCTAAAAATGCTAAAAAAATGCTTGTTGAGCCTACATATATCGGTTTTGCAAACGGCAAGATTTATGTTGCTAATTCAGGAGCTAATGATATCTTAATTTATTTCAAAACAGGTCAATTTTATGAAAAAAAAGACCCAAAAAATAAACTTCAACATAATATTTTAAAAAAACCTGTAAGCATTGCATTTTCTAAAAAATATATTTATATTTCAGATTATAAACTTTCAAAGATATTGGTATTTGATAAAGAATTTAATTTGATCGGCACTATAGGGACAAAAGGCGAAAATGGACATAAACTTTTTGAACCCGTCGGCATTGTTTACAAAGGCGGTTATTTATTTGTTGCAAATTACGGAAGAAGCATAATAACGATTTTTAAGCTTTCAAAAGGATTTAATGTTATCAAATCATATAATTTTGGGACTCCGGGTATTGGAGGCAGAAACTTTAATGATGAATCAAACATTTCAATATCTAAAAACGGAAAATATCTTGCAGTAGCAGATACTAATAATAATAGAATAATTTTATACAGAATTTTTGGTTTAGATTGAATTGATAATAAATTTATATAACAATAAAATTGATAAATTTTAATTAAATTATGGTGATTTTTTTATTAAAATAAATAAATAAATATGAAAATAGATGTTGTTATTATAGGCGCCGGTCCTGCAGGAAGTTCTTGCGCTTATGAATTATCAAAGCGGGGTATCGGCAATATACTTATAGAAAGAAAGGAAAAACCCGGAACGCCTGTTCAATGCGCCGAATTTATCCCTCTTAATATTAACCAGTATATTGATTTAACCTATAAGCCGGAAGCTATTTGTCAGAATGTTGAATATATGGAAGTTGATACTGCAAAAGAAAATTATAAATTTGACGGCAAAGGGTATATACTAAACAGAGATATTTTTGATTATTATATTGCCGAACTTGCAGCAGGCAAAGGAACTAAATTGCTTACGGATACTTTTGCGGAGACGGTAATAGAATCCGAAAATAAATTAATTGTCAGGACCAAGACTGATGAGACCAAGACTGATGAGACCAAGACTGATAATAATAATAGAATAGAAATAAATTATAAGTATTTGGTGCTGGCATCGGGAGCAAAAGATTTTATAGATTTTAAAGATAAACATAAATTAATACGCAACAAAAGTTATATATACGGTATTCAGATTAAAACCGACCTCTTAAAACGTTTAAATTCTGCGCTGATATATTTTAGAAATTACATTCCTTACGGATACGGCTGGGTTTTCCCCAAGCTTAATTTTGCAAATGTAGGAATAGGCATAGAAAAAAATATTAATAATAATATTAACTTAAGAAAAGCTTTTGATATTTTTTTGAATGAAATTAAAAATAAAGGTATAATAAGCGGAAAAACAATATCTAAAACATCGGGATTAGTGCCTATTTCTGCTTTAAATGACGCTGTATGCGGAAATATTGCGTATTGCGGCGATGCTGCGGGTCTTACGCACCCTATAACAGGAGCGGGCAATTTAAGCGCCGTCATTTCGGGAATTCTTCTTGGAGACTTTGTATATGAAAGTTTAAAAACAGGAAGTAATTTATTGGAAGATTATAAAGAAGAACTGTTTTCTATTTTTTACAAACCGTTATCTAAAGCTAAAGCAAAAAGAAATAATTTTTATACAAAAAGATATGAAGAATTCAGCGCAGATGAACTTGACGATATAGTAAAAAAATCATGGCCTTCCTTTAACGATTACCACTCGGCATAACGAGCATAACAATAAATATATAATAATAATAGTATTATTATATATTGCATATTTAATCCGGTTATAGAATTTATAAAATATTGTTTAAATTAATTATGAGCGCTGATATTAACGATAATTATATTCTTTAAGTAAATAATTACCCAAAATTGCCGACGGCGCTTGCAAAAAAACATTCAGGTATTCGTGAACGATAATATCTATTTATGCTATGGCAATTACATTTTTATCCGTTTATAAAAAATAGCTATATGCATTTCATACGGTATTTGTATACTCTTGATGTTAATTTAAAATTTTATATCGCTTGATTAATACGCATATTTAATATATCTTTAGCGTAAATTTTAGTATATAATAAAATAATATATCAAATGTTTAATTGAATTGAACTAATTGTGTATTGCATAATAAAATTACCCATTATTGCAAAATAAATTAGTAATTTTTTATTATTATTATTAACAATAAGGAGGTTTATTTAAAATGGCTTCCCAAATGCATCTTAAGGATTTTGTCAATATTGAAGAAAGAGATAAAAAAAAAGCTCTTAAAGTCGGGATATTTTCCGACAAAGACAGCTTTTTCTTTAAAGAAAAAATAGGAATATTTCTTGATACTCAGTGGACCAGTCTCTATGATTTAGGTCCTTCAAGAATAGACCAGCATAAAGATATTTTAAAAATGGCGGATAAAATGGCTGAAGCAATATCCGTCGGAAAACTTGAATATGGAATAGCGCTATTAAATGAAAACTATGAGATAATGAATGTTTTATTTAATAAATATAAAAATGTAAGAGCTATTTTTGCCGTAAACGAAGACTATATCGTAAATTCAAGAAGACAATTCAACGCCAATGTTTTGATTGTTAAAAATAATAGTATTACGGCAGATACAAATACAAGAGGTTACGAAAAAGAAGTTAAATTATTTCTTGAGACAAAATTTGACGAAGAGGATGAAGAAAGCGATAAATTATTAAAAATGATTAGCAATGCAGAAAATAAAAACTAAAAAATTTAAAATAAAATACAAATATAACTTAATAATAAATAATAAAATTATAAGTATAATTTAAATAATAAATAATAAATAATAAATAATAAATAATAAATAATCAAATTAAAAATATATTAGAAATAAATATAAATTATCTTAAGAATATAACTTAAATAATTTAAATAAAATCTAAATAATTAATTTAATGTATCAATGTTCTGTTTGCGGCGCTCAATCAATAAGATGGGTAGGTAAATGCTCCGAATGCCATAGTTTTAATACTATGGCAGAGGTTGTCGGACAAATTTCCTCAGAGAAGAAAACTAAATACGGATATGAAAAAGCGCCGGCAGCCGTTGCGGTCTCTGCCGAGTCCGCTCCTCTTCAGGAGCTGCATAAAAGAATATCTACGGGGATTAAAGAATTTGATCTTGCAATAGGATCCGGCGTTATAGAGGCTCAAAGCATATTGATAGGAGGCGAGCCGGGTATCGGCAAATCGACATTGATGCTTCAAGTATCAAGCCAATTGGCGCAATCAGGTCTTAAAATTTTATATATTTATTATTT
>JAKACI010000069.1 GCA_021821565.1 bacterium
ATGAGTTAGAATTATTTATTTTATAATATTTTTAAAATCAGACTACAAAAAAAATCCGGACGGGAGTATGAAAATAAATAAATCTTGCATCCTTCTTTTAATTTCTAAATACTTATGGCCTTAAAAATTATACGCTTATGGTCAGCATGCCACCCGCCGTTTTTATAAAGCGTTTCCCTCGCGATATCTTCCGCCATTTCTATGACGTCTTCAT
Source organism: bacterium (assembly GCA_021821565.1). Next base: position 215 of record JAKACI010000069.1, read on the forward strand.
GAAGATTTTCGGGAATAGAATTAAGCAGGCCAAAGCCCTTTACAAACCTTACCCATTCCGCAAAACCATCTTCCCCCTCGCTTAATGAGGTAAGTCTTTCGTAAAGCTCGATACTCGCTACGTTAAAACCGTTATTTTCTAAAAGTTCTTTATATTTCAACATAGACGGATGATACCAGATATTTTTAGCCGAAATATTTATGTCTCCCCGTATCGTATTTCTTTCTTTTAAAATACTGGCCGCCTTATCTAAAGAGGAAATTATACAGGAAACATTGCCTTTTGCATCGAACTCGGCAACGAACCTCCCCTGCGGCTTAAGCAAGGCATGAGCCGATTTAAGTAAACTGGCATGGTCTTTCAAGGGAATCCAGTGAAATACGGCATTTGAAAAAACAGCGTCATATGTTTCGTTTTGCGCATAAGATATTATGTTCCCTATTTCAAAATCAATATGAGGATATGAATTCCTCGCCTTTTCTATCATTTCTTCGGAAATATCAATACCCTTGACGTAAGCGCAAGAACTTTTTATTTCATCAGTCAGACGACCCGTCCCGCATCCGAAGTCTAATATCTTTTCTCCTTTTTTAGGAGAGAGTAAATCTATAACTCTAAGGCCGCTTTTCCACACGTAATCAAAGTTATCGTCGTAGGATTTTACGTTCCAGCGCTTTAACATATTTATAAACCTCCTTTAAATTCAGATTAATTAAAATTTATCATATATTCAGACTTTTAAGCCTGAGAGCCATTCATCCGTTCCGATTACCCTGCCGAACCGTACCTGAGTTACTAATATAGCCCTATGCAGTTCTTCGGCAGTAACGGAACCTGCATAATTTGTCATGGAAAGAGTTCCGGTAGCGTCTGACAAAAACTCCACGCTGTAACCGCGATGAAATGCGCTCCTTGCCGTAGAATCGCAGCAATTCTGGGTCATGTATCCGATTATCGTAATGGTATCCGCGTTTATACCCTTAAGCCATTTATCTAATATAGTGTCTTTAAAGCTATCGGGAAAGTTCTTTTCAATCAAAATATCACTGTGCCGTTTTGCAATTTCAGGGTGAAAGAAATATTTAAATATAACTTAAAACCCGCATTACAGCTTGCTTTCTGCACTTAACATATATTTATAATTTATCTGTTTTAGGCCGTTTTTATCCCTTTTTATCATAGTTTTATCATAATTTTTGAAATTTATCCCAATTCGTAAAAGTTGTTAAATCCTTTTTGTTTTAAATGATTTTTTAGTTTTTTATCGCCGGTTAAAAGCAGGCCATTTAAAAATATAGACAATGCTGCGAAAGGAGTGTCTTTTTCATCTATATCTTTTGTTAGAAGATAAGCTTTATTGAATATTTCTTTTGGAATAAGTTCTTCTTTAATAAAAGTAATTTTACTTAATATAGTTTCTAATTGGGATAAAATCTCATCTTCATTCAAATTAGAAATATTTTGTATTTTATTTTTATGCTTAAATATTTCTACAAAGAGAAAATTACAATTACAAGTATAAAACTCTATATTTTTAGAAAATAAAATAAATTTATACCTATTTTCTTTGCTTAAAAGGACAGAAAATAATATATTTGTGTCTATTATTACTTTAGGCTTCATCTACAAACCTGTTTTTGTTAGCCTTCCACCATGTTTCTGTAATTTCGTCAGATAATAAATTTATATCATCTTCCGTTGCCTTGCTTTTTTGGGATAACTCTATGTTTGTCAAAAAATCTATGGTATTTTTATCGTAGCTGCCTATATTAAATTCTAAGATCACTTTGTCATCCTGCAATGTTGCTTTCATTTTATTTATTTAACCTCGTTTAATTTGTACTTCAATTTATTTGTACTTCAATTTGTTTTTTTACTATCTAAATATATATTATTACTTGTATTCATAAAAGTCAATTTTGGGTAATTAAAAAATGTTGACAAATAATTATATATGGTATAATATACCATATATAATATAACAAAAATAAATATATTTATGAAAGCTAAATTATTATTTCATCGAAAAAATATCGAACCTAACGGAGATATTACGGAGATGAAGATATGGCAGGTGCCGGATTCAAAAGATAAGCCGCATGGATTAAAATATTCGCTCGTCTATATTCAAAACGGCAAAAGAGTCATTGGATTCGACAATGCCGAAGGCAAAGGCGAACATAAGCATTATAAAGGAAAAGAATACAGCTACGATTTTAAAAGCATCGATAATTTAATAAAAGATTTTTATAGCATGATAAAAAAAATAAGGAGTGATAAGCTATGAATATAAAAAAAATAAATATCGGGATAAAAAGTTTAAACGAAAGTTTGGAAGATTTTGCTGATACATGGAAAAAACTTGAATCAGGTGAAAAGGTTAAGAAAGAAGAAGGGATATATTTTGAATCCATAGATGCCGTAAGGTCGGTTCTTACAAATAACAGACTCTTAATTCTCAAGACAATAAAAGATAAACATCCAAAATCCGTATATGAATTATCCAAGATGTTAGGCAGAAATTTAAAAAACGTTAATCAGGATTTAGATATGCTCTTAAGAATTGGACTCGTAGAACTCAAAAAAGAAAAGACGAATAAAAATCGCGTTATCCCTTTTGTGAATTATAATGAAATTATGTTTGCTATACCGCTATAGCGTCAGATGAAAATAAAAAAGAAGAAAAAAAGAAAAAAAGGAGTCAAAAGAAAAAAAGGAGTCAGCAACAGTGTTTGCGGAGCGAAATCCGTATTAGAGAAAGATTGATATATTCCCTATTGATATTATTCATTGTTTCAACCGTTGCAACTTTTATTTAATTTATTATTTAAAGGCATTTGCCGTGATACATCTATCCGACGGCATTATCTATGCTTTAATAGGCGCATCTATCGCAGAAATAGTTAGCATTATTCTTCTTGGAATTGCAACAATTATTTATACTCTAAGTTAAGAATACTTTATTTTATTTCTTTTTTTATTTTATATTTTAAAATTTACCTTTTTATATTTGATATAGAAAAAAGTATCCGATTTATTTTATATCTCACTCCCGCTTGAATTTTGTCGGTTTTTCCCGTCCGTAAGCGCTATTTAGTTAACTTGATTATTTTTTAATTTATATATACTATAAAATAATTTTTGTGATATTTACTAAAAATATTATATAATTAAAATATGAATCCAGATTTTGAATTATCTTCACATGCGTTAGATATGTTAAAAGAGCGAAAAATTTTAGAGGAATGGTTATGGGAAACTTTAAACAATCCTGATTGGACAAGTATAGAAGAAGATAAAAATATGCATTATTTTAAGGGTATTTCGGCATATAATAACAGGGTTTTACATGTTGTAGTAAATCAAGATATTTTTCCAAAAATAATAGTAACAGTATTTTTTGATCGTAGAATGAGGAAGCAAATATGAGATTAAAAATTGATGAAAAAACCGATTCTCTTTATTTTAGATTAGACGAATCGTCTATTGTTGAATCCGAAGAAGTGCAGCCGGGAGTGATTTTGGATTTTAATTCTGAAGGGAAAGTTGTGGGAATTGAAATGCTTGATTTAAGCTTAAGAATAAAACCAGATCAATTAAAAGTTTTTCAATATGAAACCGCATAGGTATATTATTATCCATGGTATCCAATAAATACAATAAATAAAGGGGTCAGCCATTGCTATTGAAGTAAAAAGATTTAAGGCAACATTGAAATAATTAAATAATTTTAAGGTATCCGATTTATTTTATTCCTTGTATAATATATGTATTATATTTAAGTTCTGCAAGCTGGAAAATATAGGTTTTTCTTTTTTAGCAGAGAAGGAAAGGAACCTGTTCATATTCATGTTGAATCCGGCGGCGATTATGCAAAGTACTGGCTTGAGCCTGTTTCGCTTGCAACATCTGTGGGTTACAGCGCAAAAGAATTGAATGAAATAAAAAAATTAGTTTTGGAAAATATAAAATTTTTAAAGGATAAATGGTATGAACACTTTAACTAATAAAACATTGATTAGCGATGTACAGTTTGATTCCGATATGATACATGTTAAACTTTTAGATGGCAGGGAGATTAGCGCCCCCATTGAATGGTTTCCAAGACTTGCAAATGCAAATGAAAAACAAAGGGAAAATTGGAGATTAATCGGCAGAGGCATAGGAATACATTGGGAAGATATAGATGAAGATATCTCTATAGAATCTCTGTTGATTAATTAATAAAAAAAAATTTAAGGTATCCGATTTATTTTATTATTTACTCCTTGTTGCGTTTGGTAATATTTTAAACAAAAAGTAATATAATACAAGAAAAAAACTTATTGCCTTATATCCCCATAGCTAAAGCGAGAGGCTTTACGGCAACATCTGGGTAAAAACAGATAAACAAGGTGTATCGGATTATTGCTATAAAGGTTTTAAATCTTTAAGCATGCTTTTAGGCTTTATAGCCGAAACAGGTTCTGTATCTATCAGGAATTAGGAAAGGGCAGTAAAAGCCCTGCTTTAAATCTTGAAAAACAATTATATTCGGTTAATAATGCATTGTCTTCCAATAATATAAAATTAGAAAACTACAGAAGCGACTCCGCAGGCTATCAGGCTAATATTATAAATTACTGTAATGCCGATGACATTAATTTTTATATAAGAGGAACTGAAGAAGCTAACGCTCTACGCTCTGTGGGTCAATACTACTCTTATTGCATATAACGTATTAAAACTCTTCTCTATCATAACGGGACTCAACAAAAGCTTAAAAAGTTTAAGATATTTAATATTTAATACAGTGGGGCGTATTGTAACCCATGCTGATAAAACTTATCTGAAATTATTTTGTGATAATAAAAAATATAATCTGTTTTTATATTTGCAGGAGAAATGCTTAACACTATAAAGCTATAAAATAATATAACTTAATAATTATTAATATAATAAAAAACTAGAGAGGAGGTTTGTTCAAAAACAGACAATTGTTGATAAAAAATAATTCAAATTGAATAAAATTAGAATAAATATAGAATAAATAAATCTAACTTTTTATCTAACAACTTTTTTATTCAAACATGTTTATAAACTTCAGGGGGTTAATAATTTTTACAGATTTATAAGATTTTAAAGAGAGTAAATCCATATCTCCGCTAACTATTAAATCGGAGTCTCCCGAAATAGCGCAAGAAAGAAACTTATCGTCGTCTTCGTCGCGGCAAACATTATTGATCGGATCGGCAACATCTACAACTTCAAAATACGGTAAAATATAATCATTAATAATTAGAACTGTTTCGTTTTTTGTAAGGTGAAATTTCTGGTATTCCAATGTTCTTTGCAATTCTTTGAAAATTTCTTTTGAAATTAACGGAATGAATGATCCATTTTCCCATAATTCGACGATTTTAGACAATTTGCCCTTAAAAAGCAGAGCGGATAGTATTACGTTGGTATCTAAAACAACCTTTTTTACTTTCCGCTTCTTGCCCATTTTATCCCGCCTTTTATATCATTTTCGGTAATTCCAAGTTTTTCCATTTTGTCTCTAATGCCATTAAGGGTTGTATCGGCGGGGGAAATTTTTACGGGAATCAAAATAATTTTATTATCGTCTTTTTTAATATCAAAATAATCCACGCCTTGAAATTTTGAAGCTATTTCTTTGGGCAGGGTAATCTGATTTTTAGATGTTTTTTTTGCAAGCATAATTTCTTACCTCCTTGTTATAAGGATACAATATAAACGGATTTTTTGCAAGACAAATAATACATTTAAGGAATTATAAGATATTATAAAAATAAAAACTCCCGACAACGTCAAACGCAGTCGGGAGTGAGAATAAATAAATCTGACACCTTATCCATTATATTATATCAAATTATATTTATAAGAAAATATTATTCCGTCCATTTTGAACTACTCCCCAATGTTCCAATTAGAAAAATATATACATATTCATATTGCCCTAATAAAACGACTTGATATAAAATATTATGAATCAGGGATAATTGCTTTGAAAAATGTATAATGTCAGTGGTATAATGTTAGCTATGGTTAATATAATGAATGCGGATATATTTAATTTAATATAGTATAGTATAGATAGCTGTGTAATTCTAAACAATAATTTCAAAATAATAATAATTATGACATATAAAACACTTACACTTATTAGCAATAGCATATCATTATATATAATATATAAAAAATTATGAAATTTAACAATAAAAATAAAATTATTGCAAATCTTTTTCTTTTATTTGCTTTTTTAATTTTTATTATATCTTATATAATTCATATTACAAACATTTGGATATTTATACTTCAAAGAGCTTCTGCAGCTGCTCTGATCGGCGGAATAGCCGACTGGTTTGCCGTTACATTTTTAAGGTATCCGATTTATTTTATTATCTACTCCTTGTTGCGTTTGGTAATATTTTAAACAAAAAGTAATATATATTTTAACGGCAAATTTTAAATTAAATATTTTAAATAAAAAAGAAAAAGGTGTCAAAAGAAAAAGGTGTCAGATTTATTTATTCCCTTACTCCCGACTATATTTGCCAGCTTTTGTTATTTTTACTCATCGCCCCTATCTATCTCATAATTTGCCGTTATGTCAACTCTACTATCAATCTTGATTATTTTATGAAATTAATGTATAAATGAAATTAAATGAAAATAAAGGTGTCAGATTATTTATTCTCTATAATTTTACTGTATTTCTTAATCTGCCTATAGTTTATAGAATAATGTAAAATTTAAGCAAACTTGATTATTTTTTTAAACGATAGTATATTAATTAATATAGTTAATTTTTAAAAAAGAGGTTTGAAATGTACGGCAGAGATTTATTGATAAATGAAATTGACAAACTACCGGAAGAACTGCTTCCTGAAGTGTTAGATTTTATAAAGTTATTAGAATCCAAAGAAAACTTGGCTTCCGCTTCGCAGTTTCTTTCAGAAAAGACTTTTGAAAAGATTTGGGATAACAGCGAGGATGCTATATATGACAGTTTATAAAAGGGGAGATATAGTCCTCGTTCCTTTCCCTTTTAGCGATCAAACCTTTATTAAAAAAAGACCTGCGGTAGTAATAAGTTCAGATGTTTACAACAGCCATTCTTTGGATATAATTATAATGGCGGTTACGAGTAATTTAAAAAATTATATAATGACAAACGAGTGCGAGATTAAGGATTATAGTTCAGCAGGTCTTTTAAAACCTTCCATTATAAAATCCGCCGTATCTACCATAGATAAATCTTTAGTTTTAAAAAAGCTGGGGAATCTATCATCAGGGGACTTAGATTCCCTAAATAAAATATTAAGGGAATTATTAGCTTTATGAAATAAATGTGGTTGAATTTATTGGTTTTTAAGGTATCCTATTTATTTTATTACTCCAAAAAGATTTCAACGAAACCTATCCTCCGGCTTTAGAAATATTACGAACAGGCAAAAAAATAGAGAATAAATAATCTGACACCTTT
>JAKACI010000070.1 GCA_021821565.1 bacterium
TCTGGATTATTTTCGGTTTCTATAATTTTAACGCCATTGTTTGATAGAGCTTTTATAAATTCATTGTCTGCCATCTTAACGCCGTCAACAAAAATCTTAAGATTTCCAGAAATATCATTGTCAATATAAGATGCGGAATGATTGATTGCAAGGTCTAAATAATCCAGAATCGGCAGTAAATCTTTAACAATGTTCTCATTAGAATACTTTAACGATTCTTCTTTTTCTCTGTTAATTCTTTTTCTGAAATTTTCGGAATCTGCCAAAATTTTAAGATATTTTTCGTTTAATTCATCAAATTCTTTCTTTAAATTTGTGAATGCGTTTTTTATATAATTTAAACTTTCTCTTGCTTCAGGCAAAGATGACGGTTCAGATATTTGATCTAAGTCGGCGATATCGAGCAATGATTTATTTTCTGCAGGATTATTAATATCAACATCATTTGTCTCTTTTGCATTATCTGCGTCATCAAAATCATTTTTATTTTTTTTATTATCATCCATGCTTAATTCTCCTGATTTTTATTTATAAAGTTTTTATTTTATTTTATTTTTATTCGTTTATTTTTATTTGTTTATTTTTATTTGTTTATTCGTTAAAATATTTAAATTATATCACATAAAAACTTTGCTATATAATTTACCATAGGAATAGCTAGAGCATAATTCATTCTTGAAGGTCCTATGAGTCCTATAGAACCTCCTGCAAATCCTTTTTTGCTGCGATAAGATGCCGTAATTACCGATAAACCGTTAATATCCGACCACTCGGTATCCGAACCTATAAATATATGAATGCCTTCCTTTTGTTTAGTAAGTTCTAACAGCTTTATTATAGTTCTTTTATCTTCAAAAGCTTTGATTAGAGATTTAATCTTTTCATAGTTTGAAAACTCCGGCTCATCAAATAAATTCATCCTGGAACCGATAAAAAGATAATCATTTTCATTATCTACTTCGTTTTTTACTAAATCAAAATTAAAAATAATACCGTTTAATAACGAAAAAAAACTTTCCCTGTCTTTATCTATATCTTTTATTATAGTATCTTTTAATTCGTCTATACTGTGTCCGTTAATTATTCCATTTAGTTTTATTGAGTATTTGCTAAGTTCAACCTGTTTATAATCTCTATCGGTGCTAATTATTTTATTTTCAACAAATCCGCCTTCGAATACCATAACCACAAGAAGATTTAATTTATCTAATTTTATAAACTCAATATGCAATAAATTCGCATAAGTTCTCTTCGGAGCAAGCACGATAGGCATATAATGCGAAATTTCCGATAATAAATTAATTGCCTGCCATAATATTTTTTTTATATCACCAGAAATATTAAGACTGCTTCTGATTTCTTCTTTCTGCTGTTTTGATATTTTTTTTGTTTTTAAAATACTATTTATGTAAAATTTATATCCCGAGGATGTAGGAACCCTGCCCGCCGAAAAATAAGGCTGATATATATATCCCTTTTCTTCAAGCGATGCCATAATATTTCTTATAGAAGCAGGACTTAAATTTAAAGAACACTTGCCTGCAATAAATTTAGATCCTACAGGATTTGCTGTAATAATGTATTCTTCAATTATATAGCATAATACTTCCCGATACCTTTCGTTAAGTTCTTCCATTTAATTTAATTTAACATAATAATAAGTAAATAATAACTAATGAATAAACGAATATAAAATGAATATAATTTTAATTTAAAAAATATTAAAAAGTTATAAAGTTAAAATATTAGCACTCGCTAATATTGAGTGCTAATTATAATTAAACCAATAAATTTGTTTTTTGTCAAGTTTTATATGCTTTCCAAAATTGCCGATAGAAAATTTATTTTCCAGATTAGCCGCCTAAATGCCGACGGCTTTAAAGCGTACCTGCCCACGCAGGAATGGCTTTGCGGATATTTAAGTTTTCACTCGACGGATGTCATTCCCGCGTATGCGGGAATCTAATGTTCCATATAGCTTTAAAGCTATTTTAAAGACTTATATCGGCAATTTTGAGTGCTTTCCCTAAATACGAATTGACAATTTTGCTTTACAATATAAATTAAAAGCAATATAATCTATAAATATATAATTTAAAATAATAAACTTAATGTTTCAATTAAATTTTTTAATAAAAATAAAAACACAAAATTTTATGCTGTCAAAATTAAATAAATTCTTTTCTTCAGTTAAATTAGCAATTATTTTATTCACACTAATCGCAGCAGTTTCAATAATTGGAACAATAATAGATCAAGGCGACACTATACGTCAATATAAAACTATATACGGCGATAATGTTTTCCATATTTTATACTGGTTAGGATTTTTAAATATTTATAATTCATGGTATTTTATCGGACTTGCTGCCCTGCTTATACTGACATTAATAGTTTCATCGGCAAATAGAACGCCTAAAATAATTAAAGAAATTATAAATCCCGACTTATCTTTTGATAATGCATTGCAGAAAAAAGGATTTAAAGCAAAATATACAACTTTGCAATCATCTAAAAATCCTGAAGAAATACTGACTTCAGCAGAAAAAATATTTGGCAAAAAATTTGGTGCACCTATTAATATTAATAAAATAAAAGATAAAAACACCAAAAAAAACACGGGAACTCATTCTTTATTATATTCAAAAAATTCAATCTTCAGAATATCGCCGATTGTTGCACATCTCGGGGTTATTGTTACTTTAATCGGAGTATTGCTTGGAATAATTTTAGGATACAGGTCATATACAAATATAAAAGTAGGTGAAACTATTCATCATTCTTATTTATTAAAGAATAACAAGCCTATTATTCTTCCTTTTAAAATTAAATTAGACAATTATGCAACTAAATATTATAAAAACGGAGCAGTCAAATCATATGTAAGCACATTGACAATCATGAAAAAACATATCAATATTTTAACTAAAACTATAACAGTAAACCATCCGCTTATTTATGACGGAATTACTATTTATCAAGCAAGTTACGGCCATTATAAACCGACTGCAGCGCGAATATTAGTATTAAATTTAAAAAATAAAAATAAAAAAACCTTACTTTATGCTGCACCCGGCAAAATATATAATTCAAAAATTAATAATATTAAATTTTCATTTAATTTTTTTAAAAAACCAGAGAAGAATCATATTCCGTTTTATATCTCCATCATCAAAAATAATAAAAAAGTTGAGCGTCCGCTGATTTTTCAAGAATTGCCGTATAAATCAAACAAAAGGAATGAACCTTTGCTTTTTACAGAATATAGCAATAATATAGCTTTTATTTTTGATGGAGTAAAAACATACTATTACAGCGGCGTTGAAATTACAAAAAATGTTGATACGGATATTGTCTGGATAGGTTCTGCGATATTAATTTTTGCCTTATTTTTTTCATTTTTCTTTAATCAGCAATCATTATGGGTCAGAGTCATCCCTTCTGGAACTTCAGAAAAAGACAAGACAAATAAAATTGAAATATTAGCTATTCCGCATAAAAAATTTGCTTCATTTTATTCTATGATTGATAAAAACATAGAAGAATTTAAAAAAAAAATATGACATTAATCGGAGATATATAAAAAATGATTCACATCAATGCTTCAATATTGGACGGCTCTTTTTATTTTACAATTTCTCTTTTAATGATAGCTTTGAGTCTCGTCGGATATTTTATATACATATTTACATCAAGTAAATTATTTTCCACAGCCTCATTTATTATTGTAATATCCGCTTTTGCCTTACAGACGTTTGCTTTTATTATAAGGTGGCGCTATTCTTACTCTATAGGAATTGATATACCGCCGTTAATTGATTTATACGACTCTCTAGTTTTTTTTGCCTATGTTATTTTATTCGGTTTCATTGTATTGAAATTATTTTATAATTTTGATTCGCTCGGATTTATTATGACGTTTATAGCTGCGGCTTCACTGGCATTTGCCACATTTTACCCGCTGTCAACAAGTACAATAGAACCTTTTATCATACCTGCTCTCAGAAGCTATTGGCTGCTATATCATATAATAGCGTTGTTTTTGGCTTATGGCGCCTTCGCCGCATCATTCGGTATAGGCATATTGTTTTTAATAAAATATAAACAAATAGATAATCCTGAACAAAACAAAAATATAAATCAAGCTGCAAATAAAAGCAATCCTTTTATATTGCTTTACAGACAGTTCATAAAACTTAGCCCTCCGATTGAAACTTTAGATGAAACTATTTATAAAGTCGTAGTGTTCGGATTTTTATTTCTTTCAATCGGAATTGTTATCGGAGCGGCATGGGCAGATAATGCTTGGGGTGGCTACTGGAGCTGGGATCCTAAAGAAACGTGGTCGTTAATTACATGGATTGCTTATGCGATATTTATTCATGCAAGATTAACTAAAGATTGGAATGGAAAGAAGATGGCTTGGATTGCGGTAATCGGGTTCGCAGTGGTGATAGTTACATATCTGGGAGTTGATTTAATTATCCCGGGGTTACATTCTTACGCAACGCCTGGTTCAACACCGATATTATAATGCAATTAGAATTATATTTTGGTAAAAATAAATCTTACACACACATTCTACGTTGAATTTCACAATCGGAATTTCCTAACTTTTCTATGAATTTTATACATTTAAAAATAATATATTAAAATATTTAATAAAAATAAGCAGTTCAAATGTAGTATATAAAAAATAAGAAAAAGTTAGGTGAATAAATAATTAATTTCCTATTTTTTTATTTTTTCCTACCGGCAAATAAACTGCGACGTCTGTACCTCTATTTTTTATTGATTTAATATCTATAAATCCGTTATGCTCAAAAATAATTTTTTGAGAAATTGCAAGTCCAAGACCAGTTCCTTTTTCTTTAGTAGTAAAAAACGGTTCAAACAGTTTATTTAAGTCTTTTTTGCTAATCCCCGCGCCATTATCTGATAGAATAATTTTGATAAATTTAGGACTGTTTCTTTCCGCATCAATTCTTGTGGTTATCTTGACAAATCCTTTATTTTTATTTTGGATAGCAACAATAGAATTTTTTATTATATTTAAAAAAACTTGTTTTAAAGCACCGTCTGAAGCAAATATTTCAGGCAGACTAGGGTCAAATTCTTTAATAAATTTTATATTTTTATCTGCGTTCATAGCAGTTTCTATCTCAATTATTTCATTTATAATTTTGTTTACATTTATCATTTCTGCATTTATTTTATGATTTTTAGATAAAGCCAATAAATCTTCTATCAAAAAATTAATTCTATTTATTTCTTTAACAATTATTTCTGTAAACTGTGTTAATTCTTTTAAGCTATCAGGAAGAGAATCTTGTTCTTCAATAATTTTTTTCTTCAAATATGAAGCGGAAGCCTTTACTCCGCTTAAAGGATTTCTGATTTCGTGCGAAATTTCCGCTATAAATCTTGAAAAATTTTGTGATTTTTCTTCATTTCTAATAATATTATCCATTTCTTTAAATCTTGTTATATCTTTCATTGATATAAGTATATAATATTGTTCACTATAATTAATTTTAGTTATCTCAATTATTATAAGCCGTTTATTATTTTGTCTATTATTGTTATAAAATTCAAAATCAAAATCAATAAAACCTTCCCCTGTTTTCGCTACCTCATTAATCTTAGCTATAATATACTTATTATTATGAAAAAATTGTCCTGCATTTAAGCGATTAGCATAGGAGTCTGAATATCCCGTGAGTTCTTGCGCAGCAATATTTAAGAATTCAATAGTTAATTTTTCGTTAAAAAGAATTATTGAATAATTTATGTTATTTAAAATAAGATGAAATTTATTTTCCATAATAAACCAATTTAATAATATACTAATTTAATTCAATAAAATATCCTTCTTAGTTATACTTTAATTCTTCCATAGAAACTATCAATGATATTTCAATGATAAGCAATACCGGATGACCGCTTCGCTCATACGGAAAATAAATTTCTATGGAAGAAATTAAAGCTATAATTCAAAAAAACAAATTTTTATTAATGTTTTCATTAATCATGAAGGATATTATAATATTTATTATAAATTTATTTTTTATAACAAATAATTAAATCATTATTATAAATTATAACCGGATTCTTCATGCTGGGTAATATCAAGACCCATTGCTTCTTGTTCTTTGCTTACTCTTAAACCCATAAATTTATCTATCAATGTAAATATTATAAAACTCATTACAAAAGAATAACCTGCTACTGAAACAATAGTAATTAATTGTATCACAACCTGATGGGGATTTCCGTAAAATAATCCCCTGCCTGCAGGATTTATAAGAGGATCGGCAAATAAACCCGTTGCAAGCGCTCCCCATGCTCCTCCGATAGCATGAACATTAAAAGCATCTAAAGAATCGTCGTAACCCAATTTGGGTTTGACAAACACTACCATAGAATAACATAAAACACCCACTACAAGCCCTATAACAATAGCAGCTAAAGGATTAACAAAACCTGAAGCAGGCGTTATAGCAACAAGACCTGCAACAGCGCCGGAAATCATACCTAATGTTGTAGGTTTTCCGCTATGAATCCATTCTGCAACCATCCAGCTGATAGCTGCCGCTGCGGTTGCCGTATTCGTAACAAGAAAAGCCGAAGCGGCAAGACCGCTAGCTTCCAATGCACTGCCTGCGTTAAAACCAAACCACCCGAACCATAATAAAGCGCCGCCTAATATTGTATATGCCAGCTGATTCGGCTGAATAATATTTTCTTTCATATATCCTTTTCTTTTACCGAGAACTAAGGCTCCTGCGAGACCTGCCACACCGGAGTTTATATGAACGACTGTTCCGCCGGCGAAATCCAGAGCGCCCATTTTTTGGAATAATCCGCCGATACCCCACACGGATTGTGCAACCGGAGCATACACTATCGTAACCCATATTATAGTGAAGACTACCCATGAAGAAAATTTTATTCTTTCTACTAACGAGCCGCTAATCAATGCAACTGTTATTATTGCAAACATTAATTGAAACATAACGTAAATAAAGGAAGGGATCGTTCCGTCATATCTTGAATGCTGATTTACACCCATCGCAGCTAAGCCTAAATACTTAAGATTACCTATAATGCCTAAAAAGGCATCAGGTCCGAAAGCCATTGAATAATCCCATAATATCCATACGACACTGACTGTACAAATAGTTATAAAACTCAAAGATATTGTATTTAAAACATTTTTTTTCCTTACCATACCGCCGTAATAAAACCCTAATGCAGGCGTCATTATAAGTACAAGCGCCGTAGATGCTAGGACCCATGCTATATTACCGGGAACAAACTTGGGCGTTTTAGCAGCTGCCGCAAATACCGGTGTAACCCAGCTGAAGAGAACTAAAAAAAGCCCTCCTATAACAGTTAAAATTCTGTTAATTTTATTCATAATTATTCTCCAGATTGATTATGTAATATTCTAAAATTGTCGATAGATAATTTTATTCCGATTTTCCCCGCCAACATGGGAATCCGGTATTATTAGCACATTGTTTATATATTTAGCAATCTAATGATCTACACCGACAATTTTGAAAATACAATTAAATATTATGATTACTTATAATAAACGACTTATAATAATTATAAGTTATTAAATTTTTGAAATATTAATTAATAAATAAAAAATAAATT
>JAKACI010000071.1 GCA_021821565.1 bacterium
ACTATTCCAAAAAAAGCAAAAGCAATTCCTACCGAGCAGATTATAATATATTTCCAGCCGGCTTCAACCGCTTCTTTATTTCTGTAAAAACTGATAAGAAAAGTAGTTGCAAGCGTAGTTCCTTCAATTGCTACCCATAAGATACCGAGATTGTTTGAAATTGAAAGCAAAAGCATAGCAAAAATAAAAAAATTCATCCAGAAGTAATATTCTTTTACTTTTTTTTTGGGCAGTCCTGATTTTAATTCATTTTTAAAGTATCCGATAGAATAAATAGCAACTAAAAAAGATAGCAGAGTAATTATAATAATAAGAATAGCATTTAAAGAATCTAAAAATAAAAGATTATAAAAGCTAAATATTATCTGATGCTTAAGAACGATATTCGTAAGAAATAAAGCATATAATAAGATTAAAAAAGTTATCACGGGCTGAATAAAAAACGTCAGCTTTATGTTAATAAATCTGTATAAAATTGCAAAAATCAAAAATGTTAAAACTAAAATAACCACTTGATTTATTTTTTCCTTTTTAAATATTTAAATTAATAATTAATTTTTTTTGTTTTAATTATTTATTATCAATCTATTATTGAAATTTATATTGTATTTTTATGTTTTTTTTATGTTTTTACTTATATATTTTTAGCTATTTTGTTTATTTTTTAATTTACTTTGCAATCTATTATTTTATCTTTCAATTTATTATTACTTTCAATTTATTATTACTTTTAATTTATTATTACTTTTAATTTATTATTACTTTTAATTTTTATTCCTTTAAGTTTGACATTTTTGACGTATCAAGACTGTCAAATGATGTTCTTATGCGGTATATTAACACTCCCGCCATAATAGCTCCTATAAATACATCAAAAAATACCCCTATATCCACAACAAGAGGTAATCCTTTAGTTATTGAAGTTGCGGCGAGAATGATTCCATTGTCTAAAGTCAAAAAACCGATAATTTGTATAATTGCCTTTTTGCGCGCAATCATTATAAAAACACCTATTAAAATAACCGCCAATGCGGTTGGAAAGACCCTGCGAGCTATAAATTCATGGCTTGCAAAATCTCCTTTCGTAATAAAAAAGGCAAATATGGTTATGGCTCCAGTAATAAGCACGGAATTTGTCATATTAATATACGGAATAATCTTTTCTCTTATAGAAATTCTCCTCGTTACTTTATTCAAAAAATACGGTATCGCAACAACTTTTATTGCAAAAGTAAGGAAACCGGACAAATATAACTCGCCGTTATTTAAATGTATACCCATAACAAAAATAGTTATACTTAAAAATAACGATTGAATACTGTAAACTTTGATTGAAAAATCAACTCTGTGGCTGGCAGTTTGCAGTATTGCAAAAAATAAAACAAAAGCGCCCATTAATTCAATAAAACTTGCGATACTTGGCATAATTAAATTTATATATTTAATATTTATATGACATAATTATAATTTTAATATTTACAATTATTGTTTATTATATTTATATTCAGTTCAGTATTGATTCTAATATTCACAAACTTTTATAATTTTAATATTTATAATTATTGTTTGTTATCGTTTATAATTTATTGACATATTTCCAATCAAATACTCTCAAATCTGATAACATAAAAAAACTAATGAATTTATAGACTCAATTATAGCGTTTTCTTTAATATTAATTTTATATTACTTCTTCTTTTCCATTTTTGACGGCTCAAATTGAATAAAGAACTAATGAAATTATAGACAGCACAAAACCGAGCATTAAGAAATCAGGTACTCTGAAAAACCTTAATTTTGCCATGGATATTTCAATAAAAGCAATGGGCGTTGCAAAAATTAATACCTTCAAAATATAAAATAAAATTGCATATAATACTGTTAAAAATGAAAAAGATGAAATTGAAGACGAAACGCCGCTGTAAACACCGACAGGAAGAAAAATATTAGAAGCAAGCGTTATAAATATTATTAATTTTAAATATGATGAATACTCAAATAAAGCAAGATGCCTGCCTGAACCTTCAAGAATCATAGCTTCATGAACCATAGTTAATTCCAAGTGAGTATCGGGATTGTCAACAGGTATTCTTCCGTTTTCAGCAATAGAAATTATTAAAAATGCCATTAATGCAAAAACATAAGAAACAGGGTAATTTAAGAATCCGTTTTTATGTATATCAATAAAAATTTGGCTTATGTTGGTTGTTTTTGTTTGCAGAGCAAAAGCAAAAATGACAAGCATAAGAGTAGGCTCTGCTAAAGAAGCTATTAAAATATCCCTGCTTGAACCCAGACCGCCAAAACTTGAAGCCTGATCCATACCGTATAAAGCCATAAAGAAAGTACCTAATCCGATGGTATAAACTAGCGCTATAATATCTCCCGTAAACGATAGCAAAGCTTGCGAACTGAATACAGGCAGAAAACAAGCCGAGACCAAAATAGAAACAAAAACTATATACGGCGCAATTTTAGAAATGTATGACGCATCTTCTGAAAGAACAACTTCTTTGCGTATAAGTTTAAAAATGTCTTTATACCCTTGAAGCAAAGGTCTTCCGCGTTGTCCTCTTAAAATGCTTTTTATTTTATTTATATAAGAATTTATAAAAGGCGCTATTATAATAAGGATTAAAATCTGAGCTATACCGATTAAAACAATCTTTAAATTTAATACATCATTCCACATTTTTAATTTTTAACTTATTTTTAATTTAATTAAATAAAAATTGCAAACATTATTAATTATCAGCCTGAATATATTTCTTACTTATTTGTTTTCAGTTATTTTCAGTTATTTTTTTTATAGTTTTATAGATATATTTTCAGTTATTAATTGATTTTATTTATTTTTAATTTTTTAATTTATTAGTCAATTTTTATTAACTTATTAATTAATTTAATCAGCCTGCATAATGAAACCAGCTTACCCATATTAATAAAATTATAAGGGTGCCGACTATGTAAGCTATATAAGTCTGAACGACTCCGCCTTGAATGTAGGCTCTTAATTTTGAAATTTTTTCTAAAAATTTGCTTGCAAATGAATTATAAAAACATTCAAATAAATCACCTGCTTTAAATACATATTGTTTAACCGGGAAAAAATATTTTCTTTTATGCTCTTCGTTTATTAAATGTTCTTTAATATTGTACAGTCCTGAAAAAATTCTTCTGAGAGGTTGAGAAAAACCGGTTGAACTATATTGAGAATTATTTCTTTTAGCATATATATTTATATCATCATTATTGTTATTATTATCGCCGGCATTACAAATATTTTGACTGATTTGAGCATCGGAAATATTATAAACATCTTTATTTTCAAGACCGCATGCAAATGTTTCAAAAACTCTTGTCTTTATATTCCCAAATATTTTTATAAATAAATAAATTGATATCATAAAAATAATTCCGGCAGCCAAAAGCCCTATAGGAGAAATAATTCCTAAACTATACTTTGGAAGAGTAACTATTGAACCGTAAGATATTGCAATATTGTTATAAATAGATATATTCGTGATTTCCTTAACTACTTTGTTTATAGGCATAAGTCCTATAAATGAAAATATACCCAGCAAAAAACATAAGAACGCAAGAATTCCCATTGATACAAGCATTAAAAAAGGAGGCTCTTTTGCGCTATTTGCTCCTTGAGATCTTGCTCTTCCAAGAAAAGATATGCCGTATGCCTTGACAAACGCAAGCGCCGCCAACCCGCCGGCTAAAGCCATAACTGAAGCAAATATCGGGGTAAATACTTTAATAATTTCTATGTTAATGCTGCTTGCCATAAGTAAGGATTGATAAATCATCCATTCGCTGACAAAACCGTTAAACGGAGGAAGCGTTGCCGCCGATAAAACTCCGATAAGAAAAATAAATGAGACTTTAGGCATTTTTTTAATCAGCCCGCCTAATTTGTTCATATCTTTTGTATGGGTTTGAGAAGCTATAGCGCCGGAACCGAGAAATAAAAGTCCTTTAAATAAGGCGTGATTCATAATATGAAACAAAAGAGCCATGAGCGCAAACGCGCACAGAAGATACATATTCTGAGAATAAAATATCATGGCTAAACCCAATGCCATAAGCATTATCCCTATATTTTCCATTGAAGAATATGCCAGAAGCCGTTTTATATTATCCTGAATCCCTGCGTTTAGAACCCCGTAAATCAACGTAATAGCGCCAATTAAAAGAATTGTAAATCCAAAACCCCACCCGTATGATTTCATAAATTCAAAATAAAATCTTATCATCATGTAAATTGCAGTTTTTATCATAATGCCGGACATTAGCGCGGATACGCTGGACGGTGCCTCGGGATGAGCTTTTGGAAGCCATACATGAAGCGGAAAAATACCCGCTTTCATTCCAAAACCCAGCAGAGTAAGGATGAAAATTATCAGCATGCCTGCAGTGCTTAAACCGCCGCTAATACTTAAACGCTTCCACACTTCAAAAGAGAAACTTCCGGTTTTCGTAAACATATAAAGAAAAAGCAGAAAAATGAAAAATGTGCCGATATGCGTCATTATTATATAAAGATTAGCCGCTTTTTTGCTTTCTTCTTTTTCATATTCAAATAAAACAAGAAAAAATGAAAGAATTGACATAATTTCCCAGAATATAAGAAATGAAAGTCCGTTAGCGCTAAACACCACAAAAAGCATTGAGATAATAAATCCGTTAAATAATATTACAAACAATGATTTATTTTTATAATGTTCTTCATATAAATAATTAAATGAATACAAAGAAGAAATAAAGCCTAAAAATGCTATTAAAAAACCGAAGAAAAGCGACAGACTGTCAAAAAGATATGAAAATTTAAGATAAGGTACAGTGGTTAAATAAGTAACATAGTCGGAATTAGATGAGCGCAATCCGAACAATCCGCTTAACGGAACAGAAAACGGCAACGATAACGGCCATTTTGCATATCCGTACAATAATGAAAATAGCAGAAAAACAGAAAGAAGCAGATATATTGCAGAACTGAATATTAAAGACAGTTTTGGATTAAATGAAATAATAAAAGGTATTGATAGCAGGAACAAAAATAAAATAACTATTGAGATAAATGCGCCATTCAAAGTATCAGTTCGCCCCAAGTAAAAATAAATAAAATAGTTTTTATTTTTGTCATTTTATTAGCAAATTGACCCCTTATTTTATCATATAAAATTTTAATTATTTTTAATATGATATATTTATATATTTTAAATTGCAAGCAAAAAATTTTATTTTGAATATACTTAAATATATAAGTTATCTATCTTAATTTTTATTGTTTATTTATTATTTTTATTAGTTATTATTAGTTAGAGGATAGATAAAGTCAATCACCCGCCGCTTTATAGAAGCGGGGCTTGTAAAAGCCCGTTGATCAGGGGGAGATTAAATTATGTTTAATCAGCAGTTATTTAAGAGAAGATGAAAATTATTTATACTTTATACCATAGATATTTTTAATACATATAGCATATAGGAACAATTATTTTTTTAAAAATATCAACAAAATAAAAGTTATTTATACTATTTATACATATATATTTTAATAGTTAATAACAGACCAAATTTTTGTTATTGACATAATCTATAAAATTAAATAAAATAAATAGTTTATCACACTAAACTAAATAGACTTAAAACTTAAAATAAACAATTTATACAATGTTTGATAATTTAAGTTCAAAATTAGAAAAAGTATTTAAACATCTAAGGGGATTCGGAAAATTATCCGAAAAAAACATAGAGGATGCCCTTAAAGATGTAAGGCTAAGCCTTTTAGAAGCCGACGTCAACTACCTTATCGTCAAAGAATTTATTGAAAATGTAAAAAATAAGGCAATAGGCGAAAAGGTTATGGATAGCCTTACTCCATCGCAGCAAATGATTAAAATCATCAGAGATGAGATGGTTGAGTTATTAGGTCAATCGGAGCCATTAGATATAAAAGCCAAACCTCCGGTAATTATTTTGCTTGCCGGTTTGCAGGGTTCAGGGAAAACTACGACTGCGGGGAAACTTGCGCTTTATCTTTCAAGAATTAAAAGAAGCGCATATCTTGTTCCTGCCGATATTTATCGTCCGGCGGCTATACTTCAGCTAAAAAAAATAGGCGCGAGTATCAATATTCCTGTTTACGACACAAGAAATGAGGCTAATCCTGATGAAAAACCTGTTCAAATAGTTCAAAATGCAATTAATATTGCTGAAAAATATGCCTACGACACAATTATAATAGATACGGCGGGTCGTCTTGAAATTGATGAACCGCTTATGGATGAGCTGAAAGAATTAAAAAATAAATTTAATCCTAATGAAATTTTATTCGTTGCGGATTCCATGCTTGGACAAAGCGCCGTTAACGTTGCTAAAAAATTTAACGATACTCTTGGCATCAGCGGAGTTATTCTTACTAAAGTTGACGGGGATTCAAGGGGCGGCGCTGCGTTATCCATAAAAAAAACGATAAATAAGCCGATTAAGTTTATAGGCGTCGGCGAAAAATTAAGCGATTTTGAAGTTTTTCATGGAGATCGTATAGCAGAAAGAATATTAGGAATGGGCGATGTTCTTTCTTTAATTGAAAAGGCTCAGGAGTCAATAGATGAAAAAACTGCCAAATCTTTAGAAGCCGGTATCACGAAAAAAGATTTTACGATTAAAGATTTTGCAGACCAGTTAAAAATGGTTTCCAAAATTGGAGGAGTTGCTCAAATTGCTTCAATGATTCCCGGTTTTTCAAAAATAAAAGATAAATTTAATCCCGAAGCTGCCGAAAAAGAGCTTGTCAAAATTAAAGCCATAATTAGCTCAATGACTGAAAAAGAAAGAAAAAATCCTGACATACTAAACGGCGGGAGAAGAAAAAGAATAGCTCTCGGAAGCGGCGTTACGGTTAATGACGTAAATATTTTTATTAATAAATTTGAAGAAGTAAAAAAAATGATGAAATCATTTAAAAAAAATAAATTCGGCGGTCCGTTAAAAAATATAAAAAATATGTTTAATAATATTAATTAATAAGCAATAATAGATAATAAAATAATATAGATACGATTAATAATAGACAAATAAATCATAAGCAATAAATACAATTATTAAAAAATAAATTATCATTAAATATTAATTAACAATATTAATTAACAAAGGAGATTTAAAGTGGCTGTAAAAATTAGATTGGCAAGAATCGGCTCTCACAAAAAACCTTATTATCGTGTTGTTGCGGCATCAAGCGAAAAATCTGCAACCAAAAAATTTATTGAGATTTTAGGAACTTATAATCCTCATCTGAACCCGGCGGATTTTAAAATAAACAAAGATAAGTTTGATAAATGGATCAGTTTGGGCGCTAAACCGTCAGATACGGTTAAATCTTTAATTAGAAAAACAAATAAGATAAGCGCCGTAAATTAATTATATACTAAATTTATTTATTATTTTTAAATTTTTTATCTTTAATTATTTATATTTAATTTTTTAATTATTTAATTCTTTTTAATTATTTAATTCTTTTTAATTATTTTTATATATCAATACTTTTTTTTCGGGATTTTGTTAATGTCTGAATATATTGCCGTGGGCAGTTTCATAAAGCCTCACGGTATTAAAGGGGAAATTGTA
>JAKACI010000072.1 GCA_021821565.1 bacterium
CTGCCGATAACCTTGAACATATCACGAATTCGTTAAAAAAATCAATCGGGACAAACACAGGAGAGCATAAAATAAAGGTTATATTATCTAATATAGCGGAACTTTCTGATAATTTAAACAAATTAGTATATTTAAATCAAAAGAATTTTAATGTAATGATGACTAATTTCGCAGGTTTTTCTCGCAATATTAACGGATTAACCGTAAAAAACGATAGGGCTTTAACGAGAACAATTCATAATTTTAAAACAATATCCGATAATTTGAAGCAAGACCTTCCAGCTATTACTAATAATATCAAAATAGTATCGGCGAATTTAAGCGATATTTTAACTAAAAATAAGTCAAATATAAACAGAAGCATTGTTCATATCAGAAAAGATACTAAACAGCTCCAATTATCTTTAAATCAAATATACGGAATATCGTCAAAAATAAATGAAGGCAAAGGGACTTTAGGGAAACTCGTAAATAGAAATTCCGTATATGATAATCTTAACGGCTCGCTTAAAGGCATTAATAATTTAGTTGGAGGTTTTAATAGTTTTAAAATAAAAATGAATATGAATTCTCAATATCTTGCCAAATCAAACGGATCGGTAACGGAAGTTAACATCAGACTTCAGCCTTCCCCCGGACATTATTACGTTCTGGGAGTTGATTCGGCGCCCGTTAATTATGGAAATTCATTCGGAGAAACCCAAACCACAACTTATACTACAAATAATCCTCCGTCAGGAGAGTTTTATCCTTCAAGTGTTACAACGAATACGACTCAATATTCTAATTCTAATAATATCAAATTTAATGCAGAAATTGCCAAAAATTTTTATAATTTCACTTTTTTGGCTGGTCTCATGTATTCCACCGGAGGGGTTGGTGTTAATTATTATGTTCCTGAGACGCATAGAAATTTAAAATTATACGCAAGAGCGTTCGGATTTAATTCTAATAACGGTTCTGCGGAAGCTTACGTTAATGCCGGTATCAGTTATACATTTTTCAGGCATCTTTTTATAGATACCGGTTATGACGATATTTTTAGTAAAAATAACAACAGATCGCTGTTTGTCGGCGGCGGTATCAAATTTACCGATAAAGATTTGGAATATTTGATAGCAGGAAGTAAAATGCCGTAAATTTAAATTAAATTATTATAAAATTATTGTTAATTAATATTACCAAATTTATTATGCAATATAAAATATAAAATAATTATCAGGGAAAAAAATTAAAAAAGGCAATTTTTTAATTATATATTTAAAATATATATTTAAAAATTTAAAATATATAATTATCCGTAAGATAATATGACAAATAAAAAATATAAGTTAACTTCTTTGACGTCGGCTCATGGCTGAGGGTGCAAGCTAGGTCCGGAGGACCTTTCCTCAATAATTGACGATTTGCCTGTTCCATCTAATGATAATGTTCTTGTAGGTTTTGGCTATAAAGACGATGCAGGAGTATATAAAATATCGGACGATAAGTGTCTCATTCAGACGGTAGATTTTTTCACGCCTGTCGTAGATGACCCTTATGTTTTCGGGCAAATAGCGGCTGCTAATGCCTTGTCGGATGTTTACGCTATGGGAGGACAGCCTATAACCGTTTTAAATATTGCATGTTTTCCTATCGCCGATGTTGAAAAAGATGTTTTTAAAGAAATATTGCTCGGAGGATTGAATAAAATAAACGAATCCGGCGCTGCGCTGCTTGGCGGACATTCAATTGACGATAAAGAGCTGAAATACGGTTTAAGCGTCACGGGGATATGCAAAATAAATGAGATATATTCTAATAAAGGAGCTATGCCCGGGGACATTTTATATTTGACAAAAAAATTAGGAACAGGATTTATCGTAAGCGCTTTATGTACCGATTTTTTACGGCAGTCTGTTTTAGACGAAGCTATAAATTCTATGATAAAATTAAATAAAAAGACTTCAGAATTGGCTGTTTCTTTAAAAGCGGTAAATGCTATGACGGATATTACAGGATTCGGACTTGCGGGACATATATCCGAAATGATGATAGCAAGCAAAACTTCTTGCGAATTGCATCTTGAAAATATTCCTTTGATTAACGGAAGTTTGGAATTGATAAAGAAAGGAATTAATCCTGCAGGTACAAAACGAAACAGAAAGTTTTTTTCTCAATATGCGAATATTGAAGAAAATATTGACGAAAGTCTTGTATGGGCTGCTTTTGGAGCTGAAACATCGGGAGGACTTTTAGTTTGCATTCCTGAAGATAAAACATCCGATATTGAAAGTTTATTTAAAAATGCTGGAGAACCTCTTTATAAAATTGGAAAAATATTGGATAAAACAAAAAATAAAACAGAAAAAATAATTAATTTAGTTAAATAATTAAATAGCAAAATAATTATTAATTAAATAAATATTGCAGAACAGGATTTGCCGATAATTGTTTTGATAAAACTTTTAAAATTTTCTAAAATCAAAAGTTTTGTTTTTTTCAAATTCTAATCTTGCTTCGTCTATAAGCAAATTCCAATTCTTAAAATGCCTTTTAATATCAAATTCCGAAATTCCGTAATATAACGTAGGCTGCAGCGATCCATTGCCGTTAAATTTTACGGCTTCCGAAATTGACCTTTTTATTTTTTCAAATTTAATTACGGCAACATCCAAGGGCGTATGAGTCAATATTCCAAAAAAATCATTAAAATCAAACTTGAACAAATAATCCGTTTTTCTAAATTTTTGATTTAAAAACATTCCATAATATTTAATAAGTTTATTTAATTTTTCCTGTCCATATGCCTGTCCTATTAAAGCTAAATTTTCAAAACTAAAACATGCTACGGAAAAAGTCGCGCCGTATCGTTTGCATCTTTCCGCCTCTTTTTCGGCAATTTCATCAAATTGATCCTTTAATAAAAAACCTGTCGATTCATCATATATTTTGTAGCTATTGTAGGAAGAAAATTTAATGATATTTTTTGCAAACTCCGTTTTATCAAAAAATATAAATAAAGTACCGTAAAATAATCCAAAATTATTAAAAAGCGTTATGGTTTCAATTTGAAAATATTTTTTTTGAGAAGCAGAATGGGGAGATGTTGTATTAATAACTTTGTTTATTGATATTAAACCGTTTTTATTAATTTCCTTTATTTCATCAGGCAGATCTTCATCAAAAGATATACAAATATCGTCATTAGCGGACAGTTTAAGATTTTTAGCCTGCTCATTTATATAAATTATATCACTTCTCATATCTTTAATTATAACCGGTTTGCTAAATGATGAAAATACTTTGGCAAAATCAACCCCGAGCAAATAATCGTTTTGCAATTTTTCATTTCCAAATATTTTTGTATCCATATTTATTGATTTATTGCCATGATAAATTTTTAATAAATAATCTTTCAAAAAGTTTACTTCCCGACAGAGGAAAATTTTTTGAAATGCCCATAATTTTTGATATATCTTTTTTTCTTATGCAACATTCTGAAATTAAATATTTTTACATCCTTTAAGAGAACTATCGTCAATATAATTTATTTTTTTATTTTTAAAAGGAAAAATATCAATAATATCTATATTTTCATTTTTTATATAATTGCCGAAAGAACCTGATATATAAACATCAAAATTATCGTTAATATTTATTTTGTATTTATTTATCAATATTTCAGCCGCCGATTTTACGGCAGATTTTGCAAATTGAAATTGTCTTACATCGTCTTGATAAAATCTTATATCCGTCTTATTATCTCTGTAAACGATAACCTCGTTTTCTTCATTATTAAATCCCTTATTGACGACTGGATAGCTTTCTGAGTCAATAAGTTCCATAGGCAGTATTCTTCCGTTTTTATCTATTATTTTTTCACGAAGCAAAGATGCTATTAAATCAATTATACCGCTTCCGCAAATTCCCTCTGGAATTTTTGATCCGCTGATTGTTTCAAAATCAAATATTCCGTTTTTAAGCTTTATAGAAGATATAGCAGAACCTTGCGCTAACATTCCGCGCCTTATATTTCCGCCTTCAAAGGCAGGTCCTGCAGGAGCAGACGTAGTAAAAATTTTATTTTTGTTTCCTATCGCTATTTCTACATTTGTACCAAAATCGGCTATAAAAACAGGATTATCTTTGTTGTGCATATCTAAATAATAAATTGATGATACGGTATCGCCTCCGACAAACCCGTCTAAGATAGGGAATATAAATAAATCGCTGTTTAATGTGCCGATGTTTTTGCCGGGGTTGAAATTATCAGGAGAAATTGAGTCTGAGGAAATTAAATTTACGTCTATTAAGTTTACACCTATTAAATTTACACCTATGCCGCCGCCGCCGCCGCCGCTGGCTAATTTTAATTCATTTATTTTTTCCGGAAATACTATGTTAAAAGCAGGTTTGTAAGGAGGTTTTGAAAGATCTGCTAAAGGATAGCCGCAAAAAGATAATTCCATTGCCGTATTCCCGGCAAGGGCTGTTTCAATTATATCGGTCAAATCAATGCCCCTCTCTTTTATAAAATAATTTAAAAGATTTGCAATTGTCAACAATGCTTTTCCCTGTAATTTTTTAACAGATTTTATATTAAGACCGTTTTGTATCCTTTTTACCGAATCTAATCCAAATTCCGGATATTGCAAGTTTAAGAAACTTTTCTCCGAAATTACTTTATTATCTTTTTTGTCTATTAAAGCGGCAGCAACTGTTGTAGTTCCTAAATCAATTGCTATTGAATATTTTTTGGTTGACATATATATTACCATTACCTTAAATCACCTTTAGAAAGTATTGAAATTGTTTCAATACTTTACAGTCCGGATTCCTGCTTTCGCGGGATGGCACTCATTGGGTGAAAAGTTAAATTATACAGTATAGTCATTCTTGCGAAAGCAGGAATCCGGAAAAATAAATTTCTAACGGTGATTTAAGGATATTATATTGAAAATAATACTTACTTATATATATCCTTTCAACTGCCCGCATCCGCCGTGAATGCTTTGAGCCTTAGAATGTCGTATTATAACTACAAACCCGGCTTTCATTAATTTATCCTGAAAATTATTATAATCAGTTTCATTTGTCCTTCCATAATTGTTTTCAAGTTGTTTTTGGTTCATATTTACAGTTTCGCCTATATTTTCAATATCAAATTTGTTAAACGGTATTAGATTAAATTTTACATTTTTCGGGGAAAATAATTTTATTAATTCTTTTGCATTATTGATTGAATCATTAAAATCCTTTATTAAAACATATTCTAAAGTTATTTTGTTATGCCCGAAATATTTGCCGCTGTTTATAAATTTTACAATATCTTCTATCGGGTATTTTTTATTAATAGGCATAATTTGATTTCTTAAATAATTACTTGAAGCATTTAGAGAGATAGCAATTTTATATTTCAAATCTTTAATTTCATTTAATTTATCTATTATACCGCATGTTGAAATAGTAATTTTTCTGCGGGCTATTCCTATAAAGTTAGCGTCGGAAATAATTTCAAGCGCTTTTTTTACTTCGGATAAATTATCTAACGGTTCGCCCATTCCCATAAATACGACATTCGTAACTTTAATTTTTAATTCATTTTCTATTAATAGAAGCTGGGATATAATCTCTCCCGAAATTAAATTTCTTTGAAAACCAAAGTTACCGGTAGTGCAAAAATTACACAACATTTTACACCCTGCCTGAGATGAAACGCACAATGTTTTTCTTTTGCCGTAATCAATAAATACAGACTCTATTGCAGAACCGTCATTTAGTTTAATAAGATATTTTATTGAATAATTGCCTTCGCCGCCGTTTTCTCTGCTGCTGTTTGTAATCTCCGGCATTTTAAAATTAAAATTTAAATCTAAGTATTCCCTTAACGGTTTTGAAATGTTTGTCATATTGCTAAAATCATATATTTTGGCATTATAAATCCATTTCATTATCTGCAATGCATTAAATTTTTTTGCAGAATTGACTGTGCAAAAATTTTCCAATTCTTTTAATGAAAGATTGAATATAGAATTTTGATTATTCATAAAATATAGTAATAATTATTTAATTTAAAATATCGGGATTACTTATATATATCATTTTATTTGTTTAGTTTAGTTTATTTATATTGTTTATTAGGGTTATTGTATGTGTAAATAAATAATAGATAATAAAATTTATATTATATTATATTGCATTATATTATTTGTTTAGTTTATTTTAATATTATATAATTTAATTGTATAATAAAACAACTTATATTACTTTTTTAATTCTTGAAAATTTTCGCATAAATTTTTATAATAAATAATAAAAAACTAAATAATTATTAATAAATATTATGAATACATCAAATTATAATTTAGAAAATTCAGGAATAGATATTTACAATGAAAGCATTTCAATAATAAACTCATTGCTCGCAGAAGATGATTTTTTTAACGGTAAATATTCAGAATTTGAAAAAATTGTAATAAAAAGGGTTATACATGCTTCTAGCGATATTGCTTATTCAAAGACCATGTTTTTTACGGAAAATTCTATTATAAACTCTATTAATTTTATAAAACAAAAATCTAAATTAAATAAACCTATAAAAATAGTCTGCGACAGCAGAATGACTGAAGCGGGAATAAGCAGTGCCGTCAATAGAAATGTTATTGTTGATGCTCACTGTTATATAGGATTAAGCGGCGAAGAATTAAATGAAAAGTTTTATGGTTTAATATCTGATTATAATTTAAAATCAGAATTCAATAATACAAATAATATAAATAATAAAATAGGTACTGATGGAATTACAAGGTCGGCTTATTCTATAAGAATTGCCGTTATTGAAAATTTGCCGGATTTTATAATTATCGGAAATGCTCCGACAGCATTAATAGAAGCGATGAATACTTGCAAAATATTATTTAAATCGATTAATTATAAGCCGAATCTTATAATAGGCATGCCAGTCGGATTTGTCGGCGCAGATGATTCAAAAAGAAATCTTATGAAAGATGTTTTTTTTTCATCCATAGGCAATACAGGTAATCTAGGAGGCAGTGCGGTAGCGGCAGCGGCAATGAACGCTATTTTAAAAGAGAGCATATAGTAAATATATATTATTCATAAAGGTTGAAATAAAAATATAAAAAATAAAAGTTATATATAAATTTTGTATAAATTTTATGAAATTATGAAAATTATTTACAGCGAATTATTAAATTTTTGGCTGAATTCACCGCAAATTATAAAAAAAATAAATAGTAAAGTTCATATATCTGTTTTATTTTTTTTAATTTTAATCTTGTTTGTTTGTATAAATAATGCAAATGCCGATATTTATATGAGACGCGGAAAAAACGGAATTGTTTACTTTTCCAATGTGCCTGTTTCAAACAAATATAAAGTTTTTATGATTACTGCTAAAAAACATCACAAAAGTTCTTATAAAATATTAAAATATAGAAAATTGATTCAAAAAGCCGCAAAAAGATATAATATTAATCGGGGTCTTATAGAAGCGGTAATTAAAGCAGAATCGGGATACAGAA
>JAKACI010000073.1 GCA_021821565.1 bacterium
TATTTTCCGTTAGCAATTTTTGCCGCCTGATTGCATGCTTTTGCAAATCCTAAATTTTCATTATTGCCGATAATATTTATTATATTAAATTTACCTGAATCATTTACTTCGGCTATTCCGTCAATATTTTTCTTTAACGTTTCTAAATACTCTTTTGTTCCGTCATTTGAACCATTATCGGCAATTATTATTTCAAAATTAACAAGGGGGTGGTTTTTAAATATAGAGTTTAAGCAATTTTTTGTATATTCAATGTTATTATAAACCGGTATGATGATAGATATATCTATCATATTGACAGTTTTTGAAGCATTAGAATTAATTGAATGAGTTAAGCCTGTTGAATTATTTATATTATTTAAGTTAATTGAATTAATTTCAATATTGGTTTTATATAAATTTTTTTGATTATCGCTTCTATTTATATTTATATAGTTTTTATTGAAATTGTGCAATTTCTTTTTTCTTTTGGCGTAATTATACTTTTTTTCTTTGGCATCATAGCAAGGTATATATAATTCATCTGCGATGTCAATATAAATATCGCCGCTGACGACAAATGAAGATAATGCAAAAATTTGAAGAATCGTCTTGAAATCTTTATCGGCATTTTGATAATAAAAAACATCTGCGCAAGAAATATTTAATATTTTAAAATCTTTCATATACGGAAAATCTTTTTTTATATTTTTAGTCATCTGGTTTAGCATAACCTCATCATAAATATAAAAATTATCAACAATTATAAAAATATCATCAATATTTATGCTATATTGTTTCAAGAACTTTTCCGCATTTTTTATATCCTCGTCGTCAAAAAATGCATCTCCTTTTTTGCTGTCTATATTTTTTAACGGATAATTAATATCCGGAAGGTCGGTAAATATATCTTCGTCTAATAAAATCATATAATCAAATTTTTCTGACGGTATTTCATTTGAACAATATTTAAGATAGATATTATTTTTAAAAAAATTGTATTCGCCTGAAACTAAGTATAAATCCCAGTTATTGTATTTATTATGAATTTCTCTAATATATGTGCTCGCCGTAAATAAATTATCCCAATATTCCGATGTAATTTTTATTAAAACTTTTTTTGGTTTTGCCGCAAATTCATTTAATCCCTGCTTTATCGCATTTATTTTAATTTTACCCGGTTCATAGTCGGCAACGGACACTAAAGGCGCAACATTAACAAAACCGCAATGGTCCAAATAGCCTTTTAGAAGTTCATTCGTATAATAGCAATTTAATTTATTTATTTTTGAAAGATAATTAATTTCTATTTCGTTCGAATAAAAATTATATTTATTTTTGATTTCAATTTCGTCTTTTTCATCCATTAAAATTATATCGTTCATTGACGTTAGCTTTTCAACTTGCTTTTGCTGATAATAATCAAAGTAAAACATAGAGTCTGCAAATTCTAAATATAATTTTCCCCCGCATACTAAAATTCTGTAAAATTCTTTAAATAAAGTTTCATTTTCTTCATAATCAAAATGATTTAATATGTTTTTAACTATAATTTTTTTAATTAAACCTGCAGGTAATGTAATTAAAAAATTTTTAATTTCGTTAAATATAATGTTTAGCGCATATTGATTTGACGGATTTTTTGATGGATTTAATAAAGTATCTAATTTTAATTCAGATTGATTTAATGGATTTAATGAAGTATTTGATTTGAGTTCAGATTGATTTGATGAAATGTGAAACATTTCAGAAAAAGAGTCGTCTATATTAAGAATTAACTCCTCGCTATCAAACTGAAATGCATCAACTAAGTTTGGACTGACTAAATTAATTTTATTTAATATATTTTCTAATACTATTTTTGATATTTCTGCCGTAGTTAGTGTTAATATGGTATGATTTATTTTTGGTTCAATGTTTAATATTAAAAAACCATTTTCAATTAATTTTTTTTCTAAATTACCAAAAAATAAATAATCTGGCTGTATTTCTATTTTCACGCATTTGATGTTTTTATCGGAGCCCCAGTAAATAACAGAATTATAAAAATCTTTACCTAAATCGGCTATTAATCTGTTTATATCATAGTTATATGTAATACTATGCATAAAATTATCTATCTAACTAATGTTATATTTTGATAATATATTTTTTATACTTTTATACCTTTATACTTTTATGCTTTTATACTTTTATTATTTACTATTTATTATTTTAGTCTATTTTCACATATTTATTTTCTGCTCTCGTTTCTTATATCATTTTTAAGCGTTAAAATAACCTCTTTCCAAGTTTTAATTAACGGCTCCATTTCAAAATCTATTAAATCTGCAAGCATAACATAATCAAGAGTTTTTTGGGTTTCCAAAATATTTGAAAGCAATTTTTCCGTATCGTCAAAATAATCTTTAATGTTTCTTTCTTTATATTTATATGTTGAATAGTCAATATTAAGAAATAAGGCTATTTTATCCATAACTTGAACAAAGGCTCCGATACCTTTTAAATCTGCGGCAAAATCCGTAAAACCTTCTTTGTCGTTGCCTTCTCTTAACAAGTCGGCTACTTTTCCTAGATTTTTTAATAAATCGCTAAAATATGATTCAATAGAGCCCAATGACTGCATTACTAATTCATGAGACGTCATAGTATTAATTTTAAGCGTACCGTTAGATGTCAATTTAAATGCTTTAGCTTTTTCATCGTCAATCATAAGGTCATCATATTTTTTATCATCTAAAAATATTTCTTTAATAACCATATTTTTAGGTATAAAATTTCTAATTTTACTTATTAAAAAATCATAAATCGTTTCGGAAGTATCTGGTATAAAATCAATTTTATTGCCGTCAATTATAATTTCCATTTCATTATTCTCCATTAATTATTTTTGAAATTTTTATATAATTCTATAAATTATATAAAACAATATAATATTGTAGTTATTGTACTATATATTATATAAGGTATCAATATAGCAATATAGCAATATAACTCAAAATTGCCGATAGAAATGTTAATAATGCTAGATGATCGCTTCGCCATAAACGGCATGCGTTTCTATCTTCGGAACTTTCCTGCATTAGCGGGAATGACACCCGTTGGGTGAAAACTTAAATACCCGCAAAGTCATTCCCGCGTAGGCGGGTACGCTTTAAAGCCGTCGGCATTTAGACGGCTCATCCAGAATAAAATTTTCTATCGGTAATTTTGAGTATAATCAGTATAATGTATCCGATTTATTTATTCTAACTTCCTGCCTGCGATCGCAGGGATTTAATTAAATTAAATAATTCCGTATTTATATAAATATTTTCTTTCCCTATTTTTTGCTTTTGCAATATGTTTATTCTATATAATTCTGATAAATATTTAGATGCTATATTTCGCGAAGCAATTTTATTTTCTACCAGATCGTTTATTTTTATATAGACATTAGAAAATATCAAATTTATTAATTCTTTTGAATATATCTTAGGTAGATTATATTTTAAAATGCCATCCGTTTTATTTATTAAATTAATTATACTTTTACTCATTTTTAGAATATCTTCGGATGTACACTTTACGGAATCCAATATAAAAATAATCCAATCTTCCCATTTGTTTTTGTAAGTGACGTCGTGCAGCAATTTATAATATCGGGCTTTATTTCCTATTATATAACGGCTTACATATAAAAATGGTTCGTTTAATAATCCTTTAAGTATAAGGTAAAGTACGATTATTATTCTGCCTGTTCTTCCGTTTCCATCATAAAACGGATGTATTGCTTCAAACTGATAATGTATTACCGCCGATTTTATTAACGGATCGGTACTGCCTGCACCGCCGTCGATATCGGTATTTATATATTCTTCCAAATTTTTAAGTAAATCTAATATGGCTTTTCCGTTATCCGGCGGGGTATATCGGACTTCTTTCGTTAAATCGTTGATTAATTTTGTACCGGGGAGTTTTCTTATACCGGCATCGTTATCCATAATATTTTTTTGAATTTCTATTATGCTATGAACTGTTAAAAGTTTATTTTTGCCTATAAGTTCCAGCCCTTTATATAAAGCTTTTCTATAATTCAAAACTTCTTTAGCTCGCGGAGATATTATTTTTTTGCCTAAAACGGCAGATATATATAATTCATCGTAAGTAGTGACTATGTTTTCAATTTCGGAACTATCTTTGGATTCTTGCAATACTATTATACTTAATATTATATTTTTATTAGGCAGTAACTCGGAATAACCTTTTAATTCCGCAAGTTTTTCTTTTGCAGAAACTAATTTTTTTAATATATTTTTGGATTCTAAATCTATATCTTTAGGCGGCGGTAAAAAAGGAAGACTGTTATAAGGCGTG
Source organism: bacterium (assembly GCA_021821565.1). The sequence continues at coordinate 4,336 of JAKACI010000073.1, forward strand.
CTTTTGTTAATCATTATTTATATTAATTTACATTAATATTTATGCACTGCGCCAGTGCAGGTTATTTTTATATGCACTTTTTTTATCTAATTAAGTGCATATATTAATTTATTTTCATTATAAATTAACCGATACGGATATGCAAGAAAAATAAAATATTATATTATCGGAAGTATCTGGTATAAAATCAATTTTATTGCCGTCAATTATTATTTTCATTTCATTATTCTCCATTAATTAATATTTATAAATATAATATAAATTATTTAAATTTTAACCTAATTTCGTTAAGAAATACATCAATAAATTTTTTATACGTTTTTAAAAACAGTTTTAATCGTGAAAAACTCTTTAGCCTATCCAATGTTATTCCAAACATATCATAACTTAACGAGCTTGCTTTTGCAAATCTATGCATAATATTTAATACAATAAGCTCATCATGAGTTAAACTGTCAAATAACAAAGAATTATCTATATCCTCTAACTTATTAAATAACTCTACTGCCTGATTTTTTTTATCGGTAGAATTATTAAAATAGATAGTATTATCAAAAGCATCAATATTGTTTGCTTTGCCAGTATTATTGAAATTATCAATATTGTTTGCTTTATTAATATCATTGAATTTCTTAATATTATTTTCTTTATTAGTATTATTATTAGTATTATTAAAATTTTTCAAATTATTATATTTAGAATTATTAATTTGTTTCCCTAATGATATCTTGATTAATAAATTACAATAATTCATAGCTTCTTCACATAAAATAACAAGTTTATCTAATAATTTTTTTAATCTTTCTATATCGCTGATAAATATATTGTCAACCGAACTATAACAATTTATAAATAAATTAATGTCTTTTTTATCTAAGGGAAGAGCTGAAACATTTGCAAGACATGATTCCATAGATAATTTAAAAACTTTTAATTTAAAATCGTCAATAGTTAATTTTAAATCCTTTAACGGTAGATAATCTATATAACCCTTACTGTCGAATTTAGATATCATAGGTATTATTTTATTAAAACTTATATTTTTAAAATCATTTTTATCTATTTTATCTATTTTATCTAGCGCATTGTCTTTATTCTCAAATCTAAGTTTTATAATTTCAAAAACATTTTCCGGTTTAATATATTCTCCGCATAAGTAATTTGTACAATTAGTTTTAAAATCGCAAGGAAAACACGGTATATTCGGCAAGATAAGTATTTGATTTTCCCTATAAGGTCCTGTCTCATAAAAACCTGCCTGACCGGTATAAACAACAACAACATCAGTTTTAACGGCAACGCTTATGTGCATAGTTCCGGTATCGTTTGTTATAAGCAATGAGCTTTTTTGAACAAAATTGACAAGTTCGGCTACCGTTGTTTTGCCTGTCAAATCAATTACGCTATTATAAAAATTATAATCTCGGCTATAATCATAAAGATTATTTATAATTTCGGCATCGCCGTTTATATCAGCGTTTATATCGACGTTTATATTGTAATCATAATTATTAAAATTCTTATTGCCTTCATATATATTTTTATTTTTATTATTATTATTCTGATTATTATTATTTTTATTATTAATGGATTTTTTTTTAAAATAATCATCTACATCATTTTTTATAAATTGTCCGCCTTCTTCATCATATTTAGCGCCTAAAATCAGTATTTTTATATTTTTATCGTATTCTAAAAGCAATTTTCCTAATTCGGCAAAATTCTCTTTTTTCCATTTTTTTAGCGGTGAAGAAGCTCCTATCGCAAAAGATATAATTTTATTGCTTTCGCTTATTTTATTATCCTTAAAAAAAGTTTCCACATTTTCTTTTGCATCTTTTTTTCTTTCCGTATTTAAAAATATTTCTCCTTTATATGCTAAATTATTTAAGCTGCAAGGTATATTTTCGCCAAACAATTTTTCATAAATATCAACGAGATTTACACAGCTTGCTTTTCTTAATTTTGCTACGGCGCTAAAAAACTTTAAATATTCTCCGTGAGTAATTAAATTATCTTCTCTGTTTCTTGAAAATCCTACAAATTTTTTTGAATTCAAAATATACATAAAATAAGAACTTGCAATGTCATGGGTAAGATTAAACACTATTTCATAACTTCCATCGGTAAATTCTTTTAAAATATTTTCAAATTTTTTAAAAGTCTCATAATTAAATTTAAAATCATCTTTTTGTAAATCAGATAAAATATTATCCATATCAAAAATTTTTATCTCATCTATAAAATCAAAAAATTCGCAAATTTCATAAAATTGGGGAACAACGGCAAGTGTTACATGGCTTTCGGGATATACTGATTTTATTCTTTTAAATAAGGACGTGGTTTCAATCAAATCCCCCATTCTGGTAAAATTTAATATTAGAATTTTTAGCATTATTTTTATTTATGAATTAAATAATTATTTTACAATAAATTAATTAATAGATTTATAGGATAGTAAAAAAATAATAAAAAAATTTTATTTTTATATCTTAACTATTAAGGTTAATAAATCAACTATCCGATTTAAATTTTATTTGCTGAAGCATTAATATCATAGCTTCCGTTTTGGACAGCCTGCCGCTGCCGCGCTTTATATAATTAACAATATCGTCTAATGTTATCGCATCGTTATTTATTAAGCCGTTGCTTGCCATTTCCGATATTATATAATATAATTCAGAATTTTCCTTCACGGAATTTAGAACATTATTAACATTTTCCTTCCTGTTTATAAATTTTGATTTATAAAAATCATACGAATTGCTCAAAATAATATTCATCATTTTAGATATTCTTTTTTCATAAGTATGAAATTTCCTGACGGTTTTATAACCATGAGACGCTATTTCTAATCTTTCGTTTTCATTTTCATCTTTAAGATAATAATTAATTTTTTCTCTTAAATCGGGAATACTCTCAAAAATTACAAAATCCTTTCCGGGTTCAAATTCGCCGTTCATATATTTTCTATGGTCAACAATCTGAAAACCTCCGCATCCTAATATTTCATAAACTCTCGGATTTAAAAAATCTCCGTCGGGGTTAATATCCCAATGGTATGCAGATGAATGAAGATTGACATTTATTTTTGAGTAGTTATAAATATTAACGGCTTCTTCTTCGGTAAAACCTTAGATCGG
>JAKACI010000074.1 GCA_021821565.1 bacterium
GAAAAAGGAAAGCTAAAATAATAGAAACTGAAGAGAAAATATTAGAACTTATTAAAAAAAATGAAAAAGATATAAAGAATATCGGGAATATTTTAGTTTTCGGAGTATTCGAAGGGGAAGAGAAAACTTTTTTAAATAATATTTTTTTTGAAAAATTAGATTTAATTTATGAAAGAATTAAAAAAATTGATTTTAGAGCTAAAAAAGATAAAAAATTATTGATTGAATATCCATCTTATATTTTAATAGCGGGATTAGGGAGAAGAAATAATTTTAATTCTGATATTATTAGAATTTTGGTATCAACGGCATGTAAAACTGCAAAAATTCACGCCCTAGAAAAAATTGCAATTGTTCTACCCGATAATATATTTAAAAAAAATGATTTATTTTATGCAGGCGCTTCCATTGTTGAAGGTGCAGAGCTCGGAATGTATGAATTTAAAAAGTATAAGTCTAAAGATAAAAACAAAAAAGAAAATAACAATGATAATGACATTAGTGATGAGACTGTAATAAAAGCAATAAAAGTTTTTTTCAAAGATTTAAAGTTAAATAAATCAGACATAAAAGATATAGAAGAAGGATTTGCCTTTGGAAAAATAACATCTTCGGCTACTAATTTTGCAAGAGATTTAGTTAATGAACCTGGAAATGTAATTAATCCTGAATATCTTGCATCCGTTGCTAAAGAAATATCCAAAGATAATAGTTTGAAATGTAAAATATTTGATGAAAATAAAATTTTAGAATTAGGAATGAATGCATTTTACGGGGTAGCGAGAGGATCTAAAAATCCTCCCAGATTTATTCATCTTCAGTATGATAATAATAATGATAAAAAAAATAAAGATAATAAAAACGGCAAAAAAGATAAAATTAAAAAAATTGCTCTTTTAGGAAAGGGTATTACATTTGACAGCGGCGGACTTTCTTTAAAGCCTGCCGATTATATGACGACGATGAAATCTGATAAATCTGGGGCATGCAGCGTTCTTGCCGTTATGAAATTTATAAATAAAATTTCTCCCGATGCCGAAGTTCACGGTATTGTAGCGGCATGCGAAAATATGCCGGGCGGCGGCGCACAGAGACCTGACGACATAGTTAAAGCATTGAACGGAAAAACTATAGAAATTGAAAATACCGACGCGGAAGGCAGACTTACGTTTGCGGATGCATTAACATATGCCTGTAATCTAGATGTTGACGAGATAATTGATCTGGCGACTTTAACGGGGGCTTGTGTTGTGGCTTTAGGCGAATATACCTCCGGCGTAATGGGTAATAATAAAGAAATTATTAAAAATATCCTTTCAACTTCCGAAGCGGCTGGAGAAAGAATGTGGGAACTGCCTTTTGACGAAAATATGAAAGAGAAACTGCACAGTCATGTAGCAGATATTAAAAATGTCGGGAATAGATACGGCGGAGCTATAACCGCAGGTATGTTTTTAGAAGAATTTGTCTCCGATAATGTTAAATGGTGTCATATAGATATTGCGGGACCGGCATTTACTAAAACAGGTTTTGCGTATAATACAAAAGGCGGCACGGGTGTGGGCGTAAGAACATTGTTGTATTATTTAAATCAACGCAAGAAATAAACCTTAACCCAACTTCACCACTTTTATTATTCTAAAATTATAACCCGTTGATATTATTACATTTTATTTTTTATTTTGTAGTCCCCATAGACATTTTTATTGCCCCATAAATATAGTAATATCAATATGTTGCTGATAATTATGGTGAAGTTGGGTTAAGCCATAGAAACTGTCAATAATAAACAATAACGGATTCCCGCTTTCGCAGGAACCCATAAAATAAATTTGTATGGATTAAATATAAATTCATAAATACAATTTATATTTATTGTATAATTATTGTTTTTATAATTTATACAAATCCCTATTTATGTTATATAACAATATTAATTTATAATAATATTACTTATATATATAATAGTATTTTTTGAAAATACTTCTTGACTTTTTATTTGAAATTTATTAACTTATAATAACTTATAATACAGTTAAATATTAATTATAAATAATTATAAAAATTAATAATATATTTATATTAAATTAATAACAATAAATGGAACAGAACTCGTTTTTGCCTATTTTGATAATGCTTGTAATAGCAATACTTTTTGCAGTGGTTAATATTGCATTATCCGCTGCGATTGGAAAGAAAACTTATGAAAAAGGAAAGCTAAAAGCATATGAGTGCGGCGTCGAACCCGAAGGAGAACCGCATGTCAGATTTGATATAAAATTTTATTTAATCGCAATATTCTTTTTACTGTTTGATATAGAAGCATTATTTTTATTTCCTTGGGCGGTTATATTTTTAAAGTTAGGTTTATACGGTTTTGTTGAAATGTTTTTATTTATTGCTATTTTAGTTTTTGGGCTTATTTATATATGGAAAAAAGGAGCGCTTAAATGGGATTAGAAGATCATTTAGGGGATAATGTTCTTACGACTGCTTTAGATAAATTGGTTTCTTGGGGAAGAAAATGGTCAATTTGGCCTGCTACTTTCGGCTTAGCTTGCTGCGCCATTGAAATGATGACGGCTGCTTCATCCCGTTACGACATTGACCGTTTAGGGCTAATATTTCGTTCAACGCCTCGACAATCAGATTTAATGATAGTATCAGGCAGAGTCTCATATAAAATGGCGCCTGTAGTAAAAAGACTTTATGACCAAATGCCTAATCCAAAATGGGTAATAGCTATGGGTGATTGTGCATGTTCAGGGGGGTTATTTAATGTTTATAGCATTGTCCAAGGTGTAGATAAAATTATACCCGTGGATGTTTATGTACCTGGTTGTCCTCCCCGCCCTGAATCTCTTATTTACGGCATTGTGAAATTACAGGAGAAAATTGAAAAAGGAACGTTAAAGATATAAAAAATGGAAAAGTAATTGTAAATTTTAGTATCAAGAAAAAATACTTCAATTCGTTATCAAATATTAATATATGAAAAATAACAAAGATATGGAACCGTTTTTTGCGCTAAGCGTAATCAAAGATGTGATGCAGAAGAATATTATTTCAACGGATATTTCTAATGATGACGCGCGTATAACGACGGCAAAAGAAAATTTGATTGAATTAATAAAATTTATGAAAGAAGATTTAAGGCTTAATTTTGATATGCTCAGCGATCTTTTTGGCATTGATTATCCAAAAAGAGCTGAAAGAATTGAAATTATTTATAATTTTTATTCTACAAAAAATAATTTTAGATTGTTTGTTAAATGTCATAGCAAAATAGATGAAGCAGACTATCCAAGTTTAACATCTATTTATGACTCTGCAAATTGGTTTGAAAGAGAAATTTACGATATGTTTGGCGTTAAGTTTAAAGGTCATCCGGATCTTAAACGGATATTAAATCCCGGTGATTGGGAAGGACATCCGCTTCTTAAAGATTACCCGCTCAGGAAGAGACCCTCAATTGAAAGTTTAAATTACGATCTGCCGGGTTTAGTTGATATTTAGCAGAATTATTGTTATTGATTTAGTTGAGCTTTATTTTATAAGGTTTTTTATAAACAAACAAATTATATTTCTGGATACTCAATCTATGCTTGAATACAAAGATTTTCTTATAGACGTAGATGATTTTGCCGTCAATATAGGTCCGCAGCATCCCAGTACTCACGGGGTTTTAAGAATCCTTGTAAAATTAGACGGCGAGACCGTAATAAGTGCAGAACCTATTATCGGCTATCTTCATACAAGCATGGAAAAATATGCGGAGTTTCGGACGTATCATCAAGCAGAGACTATCACGGATAGAATGGACTATGTTTCGGGGGCATCCAATAATCTTGGATATATACTTACGGTTGAAAAATTATGCGGAGTAAAACCGCCTAAAAAAGCCGAGTATGTGAGGGTTGTTCTCACTGAATTGACAAGAATCAGTTCTCATTTGGTTTGGCTTGGAACGCATGCCGTTGATTTAGGAGCGTTAACAGAATTTTTATACTGTTTTCGCGAAAGAGAACTTATACTTGATATTATTGAAACGATGACAGGCTCAAGGATGACTCCTTCTTTTTTCAGAGTAGGAGGAATTGCGATGGATGTTCATCATGATTTTATAGATAAAACACGTGATTTTATTAAAATATTTCCTGAAAAAGTCAACGAATATGAAGCACTGCTTACTAAAAATAAGATATGGCTTGAAAGAACTAAAAATATAGGAGTAATTTCAGCTGAAGATGCCGTAAGTTTTGCTTTCACAGGTCCCAATTTAAGAGGCAGCGGATTAAAATACGATATAAGAAAAATTAATCCATATTCAAGTTATGAAGATTTTGATTTTGATATTCCCGTGGGCGATAACGGCGATGTTTACGACCGCTATTTAGTCAGAATTGAAGAAATGAGGCAAAGTCTTAAAATTGTAGCTCAAGCGGTTGAAAATATACCAGAAGGGGTTTATTTAAGTTACGATGAGTACCCGCAGTATGTCATTCCTCCTAAAAAAAGAGCTCTAACTACCATGGAGGGTATGATTTCTAATTTTAAATACGGTATGGATGGAATAAAGCCCCCTAAAGGAGAAGCTTATGTTTCTATTGAAAATCCACGCGGAGAGTTAGGCTACTATATTGTTTCAGACGGTTCCGCTTTTCCGTATAGAATGCGTGTCAGACCTCCGTCTTTTTGCAGTATTAGCGCAATATGCAAAATGTGCAGCGGGTATTTGCTTGCGGATCTTATTTCAATTATTGGAAGTATTGATTTTTTATTAGGAGAAAGCGACAGATAAGATAATAGGATAAAGAATAAAGCATAGGTGGAGAAGGATAGATAAAAAGGATAGATAAATAAGTAAGATAAAAAATTAATTTTTTAATGAAGTTATTTTAACAAAATATGAAATTAATTAATAAAATTAATCCAAAATTAGATCTTTCATACTTTAAAAGATCGGGACATACCGAAATATCCTCTATACTTAACTGGAACGGCGTCGTTTTGCTTGACGACAAGGATAATAAAGTTGACCTTGCAAGGTGTTATATGCAGGAGCTCCAAAAGATTTCCTGCGGTGTTTGTACCCCATGTATGATTGGAACTTCGGTTGCCTCCGATATTCTTGAACATATCTGCAACGGTCGTGCTATTTTGGAAGATTTAGATAGATTAAGGAATCAATGCGATTGGATTTTATCGTCTTCTAAATGTACCGTGGGGAATATGGGACCATTGGCCGTTACCGAGCTAATTGATAATTTTAGAGATGATTTTGAAAAAGCGATAATAAATAAAGAAATTATACCGAAAGGAAATTATATAGTTCATGTTACCGCTCCTTGTATTAACGGCTGTCCGTCAAAACTTGACATTCCAAACTGGATTGAAAGAGTCAGAGACGGCAGATTCGAAGATGCCCTTGAATCTGCCAGAAGAAGTACCCCGTTAGCGGGTATTTTAGGTAGAAGCTGTTTTCATCCATGTCAGGATAATTGCCGCAGAGCAAATGTAGATGAACCTATTCAGATATGTTTAATTAGAAGATTTGCCGCCGATAATGAATTTTATTCTAATATTAAGCCAAAGTTTAAAATTAAAGATAATGGAATTCAGGTAGCAATCGTAGGTTCTGGCCCCGCAGGTTTAAGCTGTGCATATTATTTGCGTCTAATGGGATACAAGCCTGTTATATTTGAAGCATTACCCGTTTTGGGCGGTATGATGAACGTAGGTATCCCAAAGTTCAGGCTTCCGCAAGAATTCTTAGATAAAGAAATTGATTATGTTCTTTCAACGGGAATTGATTATAAATTAAATCAAAGGCTTGGAACGGATTTTAAGATACAGAATCTTTTTGAACAAAATTTTAAAGCTGTTTTCCTTGCGGTTGGTGCTCATAAAGGACAAAATATCGGCTTACCCGGAGAAAACGATAATCTTAAAGGTTTTTATGAAGGAGTTAAATTTTTACGCGATGTTACACTTGGAAACAAAATAGATATCGGCAATAAAGTCATAATAGAAGGCGGAGGTAACGTTGCCATAGATTGCTGCAGGACTGCAATTAGGATAGGGTTTAAGGAAGTTATAGTCGTATATAGAAGATCTAGAGAACAGATGCCTGCGGCGGACTATGAGGTTGATCCTGCAATTAAAGAAGGCGTTAAATTTGAATTTTTAACCAATCCCGTAAGCATTATTCAAGAAAATGGAGTCGTTAAAGGGGTAAGATGTATAAAAATGAAGCTTGGAGACCCTGATGCAAGTGGCAGAAGAAGTCCTATAGAGATAAAAGGAAGCGATTTTGATATTGAGTGTGATTCATTTATTATGGCAATCGGGCAGGTACCCGATTTTGATTTTTTGAAAGATACGCCGCAGATTAAAACAGATAAGGGCAAAACAATAATAGCAGACAAATTTACGCATATGACTGATATGCCCGGAGTTTTTGCCGGGGGAGACGCTTTTACCGGTCCTATTAGCATAGTTGATTCAAATCGTGACGGTAAAAATGCCGCAAGAAGAATAGACCAATATATAAGAACAGGTTCGTTTGAAGCAACAGACGATTGCCTTTTCGAATATTTTTTTGAAGAGATTGGTGTTTACGACAAAAAAGAGGTTATAGATTATACTGATTTCCCAAAAGGAAATCTTGCGGCTAAACAAGTGGAAGAACCTGTTAAAAACATTATGAATAATTTTGCGGAGATTGATAAGGGTTTAACAAGTGACGACGTTATTTATGAATCTACAAGGTGTATGAGGTGTTATTTTCTTATGCTTGTAAAGTTTGAATAAAATTATAATACAATTATCTTAAAGCTGTTATATTAAATATTATATATTATTTATGTGTTTATTTTTATTAATTATTTAGTTTATTTCATAATTTGCTTTATTTTTTAATTTTATTTATATTATATGAATGTAATAGGGAATATACCAAGTGGATATTGAAATTACAATAAACGGCAAAAAAATAATGACTGAATCGGGTCTTACTATTCTTGAAGCGGCGTCTCAAGCCGGCATAAAAATTCCTGTTTTATGTTATTTAAGGCGCCTTAGACCGATTGGTTCTTGCAGAATCTGCGTGGTTGAGGTTAAAGGGGTTAAAAATCCTCTTCCGTCTTGCGTTGCAAAAGTAAAAGAAGGCTATGAAATCTTAACCGATACGGAAAAAGTATGGGATGTAAGAAAAGAAGTATTGTCGCATCTTTTATTAGATCATCCTCTAGACTGTCCTGTTTGTGATAAATCCGGAGAATGCAGTTTGCAGGACCTTTCATTCGAATTTGGAATTACAACCCAGAAAAATAAAAAGATATTTCCCGATAGAACTCATATATTTAAAA
>JAKACI010000075.1 GCA_021821565.1 bacterium
TATATATAAATAAATTAAATTAATATGTTTGTTTCATTAAAGTATATATTATTGTATATAATAAACAATTAAATTAAATACTATTAATTAAATTAAAAATAAATTACGAAGAAGGGGATAAAAATGAAATATGTAATAGTGGGCAATTCTTATTCAGGTCTTTCATGCGCAGATGCGATAAGAAGATTTGATAAAACTGGGGAAATTACGATAATATCCGACGAATCTTATAAAGCTTATGCAAGACCTTTGATTTCATACTATTTGGAGGGCAAAACAACAGATGAAACTATATGGTACAAAGATGATGATTATTATGAAAAAAATAATTATAAAACACTGTTTGGCAAAAAAGTTATATCTGTTGACACGACCCGCAAAAAAGTTGAGTTAGACGACAATACTTCTCTTGAATATGATAAATTATTCATTGGACCCGGAGGTGCGCCGTTTGTGCCGCCGATTGAAGGATTTAACGCTGATTCTCCGATGATGGGAACTTTTACTAAATATGATGATGCAAAAAAAATGGAAAAAGGTGCAAAATTAGCTAAACATAAAGAAGCTATAGTTATCGGCGGCGGATTAATAGGTTTAAAGGCGTCCGAAGGTTTAAGGGCTCTTGATATGCATGTTACTATTGCTGAACTTCTTCCGCGAGTTTTAGGTTTAGCCCTTGATGAAATTTCCGGAAACATTACGGCTAAAAAATTAAATGAAAACGGCATTGACACGGCTACTAACGACACCGTCGTTAAAATTAATATAGACGAGGCAGGTAATCCTACGAGTGTTATAATGAAAAGCGGCAGAGAACTTGTTGCCGATATTGTTATTGTAGCAATAGGCGTCAGACCTAATGTAGGATTTCTTGAAGGCAGCGGCATTACAATTGATAGGGGAATAATAGTGGATAAAACTATGATGACTAATATCAAAGATGTATATGCCGGCGGCGATGCGATAGTATCATATGATATTTTAAATAAAAAACCAAATATAATTGCTATAGTCCCTCTTGCATGTGAGCAGGGGAGGGTTGCGGGAACAAATATGGCTGGAATTTACAGGGAATATTACGGAGGAATGGGGCTTAATTCGGTTGAAATATACGGATTGCCCATTGTCACAATAGGTCTTACAAATCCTAACAATCCTTCCCAAACCGTATTTATACATCAGGAAGGTGAAACTATTTACAGAAAATTAGTTTATGACGGAGAAGTTTTAGTAGGAGCTATTCTTTTAGGCGATATTGCAGGCTCCGGTATATTATCCGCTATTATACGCCAGGGAGTAAAATGCTTAAAATATAAAGATGAATTTTTGAAAGGCAATATATATTCTTTTGTTATTGATAGTGAATTTGAAGTGTATAATATTAATGAAGGTTATGCGATAAGAGGTGATTTTGAAGATATTCCTCAGTTTTCAAGGTCAAATTGGAGATAAAAAAGAAGATTTTAAATACAATATATTACTCAAAATTGCCGATATAAGTCTTTAAAATAGCTTTAAAGTTATATGGAACATTAGATTCCCGCATATGCGGGAATGACATCCGTCGGGTAAAAACTTAAATATCCGCCAAGTCATTCCTGCGCTGGCAGGTACGCTTTAAAGCCGTTGGCATTTAGACGGCTCATCCATCTAGATACTAGATAGAAACTAAAAAATAATTTTGTATCGGCAATTTTGAGTATTAAGTAGTTTGCAAGTTTTTCATGTAAAATTAGAGATAAAATAAGGTTAAAAATATGAAAAATGAAAACGAAGATAGTATAATACAACAACTATTGATAGAAGTTGAAGATATATCGGAAGAAGATTTTAATAAATGGTATGAAAAAAAAAGAAAAATATTTAATATTGGAGTTAAAAAACCTCCTACCAAGCAGGAATTTATTAAATATTTACATTATGCATCGGCTATTTTTCCTTCCGATAAAATTTTTAACGGTTAATAATTGTAATAATTGATTGATAAAACGGTTAATTTTTTTGGATTTGTTATTCCTTAATTCTGCGATAGAAAATAATTACTTTTATAACTTCCTTTCTCTTGCGGGAAGGACTAAGAGTGTAGGCTAATTGGAAGTTAATTAATATTTCTATGTGGGTTTAAGATTTAAGGTTTAAGATTATTTAAAACGATAAATTAAATTATTTTATCTATTAAAAGAATTTAGCTCTATTATGGCTGTAATAAAGTGATAAAATTTTATTTTATCATAGCCTGATATATCTAATATATAATGTTAAATTATGAGTAAACCTTATATCATAGGGGATTATATTTTAGCTCCTATGGCTGGAATTACGGGCTATCCTTTCAGAAAAATAGCTTTGAAATACGGCGCCTCATTTTGCTTTACTGAAATGATAAGCGCAATAGGTTATATAAATAACGATAAATCAACATTAGAACTGGCATACTCAGGCTCACATTCTGCAAACACGGGAATACAAATTTTTGGCTCGGATCCCTACATTATGGGTTTAGCGGCTAAAAAAGCAATTCAGTCCGGGTTTAAAACAATAGATATAAATTTCGGATGTCCCGCTAAAAAAGTTATAAAAACAGGAGCCGGAAGCGCTGTATTAAAAGATTTAGATAAGTTTAAGGCAATTATTGCCGAAGTAAAAAATAATATCGGAAATGATAATATTTTAACAATAAAATTACGGAGCGGGTTTGACGAAAGTTCTAAAAATTATCTTGAATCTTGCAAAATAGCAGAAAATGAAGGCGTTGACGCTATATTTTTTCATCCCAGAACCAGGTCGCAAATGTTTTCGGGTAAAGCCGACCATAGCCTAACAGCTTTACTTAAAAAATCTCTTTCCATACCTGTTTATGCAACAGGCGATATTTTTGATGTTTCTTCGGCAAACAAAATTAAAGAAAATACAGCTGTAGACGGTATTATGTTTGCTAGAGGAGCAATAGGCAAACCATGGATTTTTCAAGACTTTAGAAAATATACAGATAAAAAATACAACGAGCAAAAATCACAATATAAATATTTAAATGCAGATAATCAAAAAATCGACGATAAATATTTAGATGCAGCTGATCAAAAATCCGTTGATAATAAACATTCAGACTCTGATTTATATTTAAATTTAGATAAGCTAATGGAACTTTTTGAAGAAATGGCGGTATTTTATGGAGAAAAAAAAGGCGCTAATTTAATAAAACCTCATTTATATAATTTTCTTACAGGATTTGAAAATGCTAAACTTTATAGACTTGAAGTTAACAATGCAAGAAGCTATAATGATATAATAAATATTTTCAAAAATATAAATATTTAAAGCTATACCTAATAAGAAAGAATTTGAAATATATAACATATAATAATTATTAATAAAAATATAGGTATTTAAAACTATATTAATAAACGTATATTCTTAGTTTTTTAACAAACTTTTTTAATATTATAAATACTATATTGCAAATATTATACTATAAATATTTAAACCTAAATTTAATATAATTAAATACAATTAATATGATTAATATGAAGGATAATTTAGACCGCAAACCTTTTGCGGTATCATTTATTGCAAAATCAGGAACCGGAAAGACAACTCTTATAGAAAAATTGATAAAAATACTTGCCGGAAAAAAATATAAAGTTTCTTCTATAAAACATACTGACCATAAGTTTGAAGCGGATATTAAAGGAAAAGACTCATGGATACACAAACATGCGGGTGCATTTTCTACTATGCTTCTGTCCGACGATTCTATGACTTTTTTTAGCGATATTGAAAGCTCTGATGCATTTGATGTACATAATAATAACGATAGCGGGGTAAATATTAATATTATAGACAATTTAATCCATAATTTTTTTTACGGCTCCGATATTTTAATAGTAGAAGGGTTTAAAGATGTCAATATTCCTAAAGTGGAACTTTTTAGAAAAGAATTAAATCCTGAATTGCAGTTAAAATATGCTGATGACGATGACTGTATTTTAGTTTGCGGAGATGTTTTAATTGATAATTTAAATAAACCTCAGATAAATATAAACGAATCGGATAAAATAGCAGTCTTTCTTGAGAAATTTATCAAGAAATAATACTATACCTTAAATCACCGTTAGAAATTTATTTTTTAGTTTCTAGTTTCTAGATGGATGAGCCGTCTAAATACCGACGGCTTTAAACCGTACCTGCATATGCAGGAATGACTTTGCGGGGATTTAACTTTTCACCCGACGGGCGTCATTCCCGCGAAAGCGGGAATCCAGTATTTATTATATGCTGAAACAATTTAAATAATTTCTAACGGTGATTTAAGGCTATATATGAATTTATTAAGAATAATTGATAAGATTATAAACAGCAGCGAAAATAGCATTATAGTCAATGAAGATTATTGCGTCAGGCTTAAAAGCCCCATGTCAAGCTGCTATGTTTGTATAAACAAATGCCCCGAGCAGGCTATTGAAATAAATGATTCTAATATTAAAATATCCGATAAATGTTCTTTATGCAAACTATGTATAAATATTTGCCCTAATTTCGTGTTTGATTCAAAAGAATTTTTTGATATATCGGATAAAGCATTTATAAGCGAAAATAAAACATATTACTTCTGCAGCAAAGTTAAATCTAAACTCAATATTAATAGCGGCGCTAAATTAAATAAATCAGATAATTTTGGTAACTTAGATAACGAAAATAGCAATAGTAATAGTAATAGTAACAGCAATAGCAATATATTATTTCCTGAGAAAGAATTAAATTTAATTGCCGAAAATTCAATTAAGTTCATATCATGCATTAATGAAATAGATAATACGGATATAATAAAACATTTAAAAAATAATAAAGAAATTAATTTTATCACGGCTGACTGCAAGGTTTGCGATTATAATTTTTTTTATAAAAACAAAATAAAAAAAATAAACCGTATTTTAGCAGGTTTGCTTGCTTTAGATGATAGCAATCCGAGCATCTCAGAAAAAATTAAATTTATTGATTATAATAAATTTGATTTTTTATCTATTATTAATAATATCAATAATAAAAAAAATGAAGATAAAAAATCAAAAATAAATTCTAATTCTGAAGCGCTATCTCAATCAGATAAAAATAATCCAAACGATGATTATTTACAAAGGAGGCTATTTTTTCAAGAAGTCAGTAAAACTATAAAAGAAAATGCGATAAAGTTGGCAAAAAATTTTCCGTTAGAAGAATTGCCCTTTAATGAACTTTTTTTGTCAAATGACGATAAAAAATTAAATAAACTCTTTTTTAAAAAAAGATTTAAACTTTTTAATTTTATAAAATATAATCCTGATTGTTTAGTATTATTAGATATTAGGCTGCCTTCAATAAACAAAAATTGTGTATTTTGTACTAATTGTTGGGAATCTTGTCCTACCGGAGCGTTAACGTGTAATAATAAAAACAATGCTATAATACTTAATCCTTATTTATGCACAGGATGCAATTTATGCAAAGATATTTGCAGCTTTGGTGCTATTAAAATGATGAAATCTAAAAATTTAAATGATATTTCGGCAGAGAAGATTTTATTTAAGAAAATAGAATTAAATTTCCAATGACTTTTTAATTATAAATTACCGTAGTTTTTATTCCAATCTCAACATATTTATTATTAAATCTAATATTCATTGACTACTTTTTATTCATTAACTACTCTTGTAGATAAATTTTTATAAATTGATATTTATTTATTTATTTAATTAATTAAATAATGCAACTCATTTATTATAGAAAATATATAATATGAAAAAATTTATACTGGGGATGACTTTATTGATACTTATTCTAATTATTAGTGCCTGCAGTAAAAATTTAAGCAATAAAAAGTCAGTTTCTCCTTCAAAACAAATACAAACAAAAAAGTACAATTTTTTAGTTTCTACAAAGCGTAAAATTGCAGGTAAAAGAATTATAAAAGATTATGGAACATATTGCCGAACTTTTAAATATTCGGGGTCATTTAAATATTTACTTATAAATAAAAAGATAGACGAAATTATTAAACCGGAAGCAGAAAAAACCGGTGCAAACGCTTATTTAAATATGATTATGACTTCTTCATATTATGCCTCGCAAAGTTCAAAGATGCCCGTTTATAACGTTCATGTTTGTGGAGAGTTAGTCAAAGTTAAAAAAAGTTCTTGACAAAAAGTTAAGATTATAAGAAAATAATTAATTATCTTAACTGGAGGAAGAAATGTCTAAAAGTGATAGTATTTCAAGTGATTGGATTTTAATAGATGCCAAAGATGTGAGCTTAGGAAGATTAGCAAGTTTTGTTGCCGGTAAATTAATGGGCAAAGATAAAGCAAGTTATGCTCCTTATATTAACAGTGGAGATTTTATAGTTGTTATTAATAGCGCAAAAGCTAAAGTTACAGGGAAAAAATATACGGACAAACAATACTATTTCCATAGCGGATATCCCGGCGGTTTAAAAACGTTTAATTATAAAGATATGTTAAAAAAGGATGCAACTTTTCCTGTTTATCATGCCGTAAAAGGAATGCTTCCTAAAAATAAACTTGCCGATACTTTAATTAAAAAATTAAAAATTTATGCCGACGAAAATCATCCGCATGTTGCTCAAAATCCTGTTAAGATCGATGTAAAGGCGATGATTTAAGCTGCATTAATTTAAAAACATATATAATATATAAAAATATAAATCTTAAAATAAATTAATTAGTGATAAAAACACGGAGTAATTTAAGAGATGGCTAAAAAAAATATACTACAGGCAGCCGGAAAACGTAAAACTTCAATAGCAAGAGTTTTATTTAAAGAAGGCAAAGGAAAAATAACGGTAAACGGAAAAAAATTTGATGATTATTTTCCGATTGAAAATCAGAGAGTTATGGCGGTAAAATCACTTGCATTTTTCCCTATTGAAGATAAATACGATGTTTTTGTCAATGTCAGAGGCGGCGGTCTTAACGGTCAGGCAGGCGCTATTAAACTTGCAATCGCCCATTTGATTCTTTTATTAAATCCTGAATTAAAAATTACTCTGTCAAAAGCAGGTATGCTTACTAGAGATTCAAGAATTAAGGAAAGGAAAAAATACGGTCAAAAAGGCGCAAGAGCAAGATTTCAATTTTCAAAAAGATAATTATTATTGCATTTTATTTATAAAATATAAATATTTAAACCAGAAATTTATTCCAATTGCAATGGATTATTTCTGGTTTTTTTATTTTTAAGCATTTTGCGTAA
>JAKACI010000076.1 GCA_021821565.1 bacterium
TTCGGACCCGGTGAACTTTCAGGATGATATTGAACAGAGAATATGTTTAACGATTCATTTTTAATACCTTCTGTCGTGCCGTCGTTTAAGCTAATGTGCGTTATTTCTGTATTTTTAAGATTTTTATTCGAACAGCCGCTCTTAATATCTACACAAAAACCGTGATTTTGTGAAGTAATCTCTATTTTAGAAGTTTTAAAATTTTTTACCGGATGATTGACGCCATGGTGCCCAAATTTAAGTTTATAAGTATTAAAACCTAATGAAAGAGCAAGTAATTGATGTCCGAGACAAATTCCAAAAATAGGTTTTTCTCCTGTAAGCTCTTGAATTATTTTTATTTCATTAATAAGAGTCTTGGGGTCACCAGGACCGTTTGACAGAAGTATTCCGTCAGGATTTGTATCCAGTACATATTTTTTAGAACTGTTATGAGGAACCACGACTACGTTTGCGTTGATATCGTTAAGACATTTTATAGTGCTGTATTTAATGCCATAATCAATTATCGTAACATTAAACTCCGGTTTTTTTACATATTTTTTATATAATTGAGAAACCGAAACATTGGAAACTAAGTTTAGACCTTCCATCTTAGGCACATTTTTTATTTTTTCTTTTATATAATCGATGCCTTTTGATTTTAAGGCTATATATCCGTTAATTGAACCTTTTTCTCTAAGATAAATGGCTAACGCACGCGTATCTACGTCTGTTATGACCGGAACATTATTTTCGTTAAGAAAATCGGTTAAACTCTTTACAGCAGTGCAATGAGAATATTTAGAAACGATATCTTTTGCGACATAGGCGGTGAGCCATGCCTTTTTAGATTCGGAATCTTCATTATTGATGCCGTAATTTCCTATCATAGGATAGGTCATAATGACTATCTGACCGTTGTATGACGGATCGGTGATAAGTTCCTGATAACCGTTCATTGCAGTATTAAATACTAATTCCCCGCCGGATTCAATAGGTACGCCTTCATAAAAACCGTCAAAATATGTTCCGTCCTCCAGCATTATTAGGGCTTCTTTTTCTTTATCCGTATTGTCGGCAATATATTTGCTATTTATCATTGTATGTATAGTGTATTTAAGTATTTATTCTATAATTATAAATTATTATTTAATATTAAATATTAAATAATCAATATTTCAAAAAACATTAAATTTAGCTATTGTACCTTAATACTGCGATAGAAGCTATCAACGGTATTTCAATGCCAAGTGATACTATATTCCTGATTTCGCGGGAATGACACTCGGCAGGTGAAACGATAAATCCTCTCAAAGTCATTCCTGCGAAAGCAGGAATCTATAAAATCAATTTCCATTGCAGGATCGGGATAGTAAATTAAAAATTTTTCTTTTTATTATAACATATAATGCTGCTCCTTTAAAGGATTAAAATTATAAATTAAAAATTTTTCCTTTTATTATAACATATAATGCTGCTCCTTTAAATGTTTTATTAATAAAAGGGGAATTTTTACTTAATGATTTTATATTTTCTTTTTTATAAGTCCATTTTTTTCCTGGGTCTATTATTGTAATATCGCCTATATTTCCGTTTTTAATGCCGCCTCTATTCTGTAATTTTAAAATTCTTGCAGGATTAAAAGACATTAATTTTGCAATATTAAGCATAGATAAATATTTCTCATGATACAACCTTAGAGTTAAAGCAAGAGATGTCTCTAATCCTATTATGCCAAACGGCGCTTCATCTAATGTTGTATTTTTCTCGTCTTCGGAATGCGGAGCATGGTCGGAAGCTATGACATCGAACAAACCTTCCTTCAGAGCATTTTTAATTGCATTGACATCTTCCTGTGTTCTTAGCGGGGGATTAATTTTTGCATGTGTATTGTATGACAATAAAGATTCTTCGGTAATAGAAAAATAATGCGGACAGGTTTCAAAAGTTATATTTATTCCTTTATTTTTTGCCATTTTAATTAATTCAACAGAGCCTTTTGTAGAAACATGGGCTATATGAAGCGGAGCTCCATAATACTCAGCTAATTTTATATCTCTGAAAATAGCTATTTCTTCGGCAGCCGAAGGAATTCCGTTAACGCCTAATTTATGAGAAATAATGCCTTCATTTATTACTCCTTTTCCTCTCAGTTTTATATCTTCGCTATGCGATATGACCGGCATATCAAACGTCTTTGCATATAAAAGAGCTCTGGCCATTAAAGAACTGTCTTCTACAGGTCTGCCGTCATCGCTTATTCCTACTGCCCCTGAATGTTTTAAATCTCCTATATTTGCAAGATTTAAACCTTTATTATTGCGGGATATTGCTCCTATTGTAAAAAGATTGCATAAATCAAAAGATTTAGCCTTGTTTATAATAAATGAATTTACTTCTTTGCAGTCATTGACGGGATTAGAATTCGGCATGCAGCAGATAGAAGTAAAACCGCCGGCTATAGCAGCTTCCATACCTGTTTTAATCGTCTCTTTATATTCAAAGCCGGGCTCTCTTAAATGAACATGCATATCTACTAACCCGGGCAATACGTATAAATTATTTGCATCAATAACATTAACATTTATACCGCTTTTATTTTTGCCGATATTTTTATATGTTATTTCTTTTATTAGACCATTTTCAATATAAATATCTCTTTTAACCTGCGTATCGGTTGCAGGGTCTACGACAATACCGTTTTTAATCAATAATTTTTCCATAAATTTTATATTTTGCTAATATTTAACTGATGGTTTGTTTTATAATTTATTATTTTAAAATCATGAATGCCTACCGCCCAATAATATATATAAACATGCCATTCTTATAGCAATACCGTTTTCCACCTGATCTAATATAACTGTTTTGCCGCTATTTATAATTGAACCTGAAATTTCGACATCTCTGTTTACAGGACCAGGATGTAAAATTAAAACATCTTTTGATGCCAATTTTAAAATTTCGCAGGTTAATTTAAAATAATTTCTATATTCTTCTATTGAAGGAATAAAATAAAAAGAAGTCCTTTCCTTCTGCACTCTCAGCATTATTATAACATCTGCTTTTTTAACTGCCGTTTCCATGCTGCCGGCTATTTTTATATTATCAGAATTAATAAATCTCGGCATTAAAGTTTGAGGTCCGTAGAGATAAATTTCCGCACCTAATTTTGATAAACCTGCTATATCCGATCTGGCTACTCTTGAATGAAATATATCTCCGATAATTGCAATTTTTAAAGATTTAATTTCTTTTTTATGTTCAAAAATAGTCATAATATCTAAAAGGCACTGCGTCGGATGTTCGTTTATTCCGTCGCCTGCATTAATAACCGAAGCATTTGTAATATTAGAAATAAAAAACGGCGCTCCTGATTCATAATGTCTTATAATGAAAGCGTCCGGTTTCATAGCCTGCAAATTTAAGATAGTATCGCTTAGACTTTCTCCTTTGGCAACAGAGCTTTGGCTTATAGAAAGATTTATAGTATCGGCGCTAAGTCTTTTTTGGGCAATTTCAAATGAAGTTTTTGTTCTCGTTGAAGGTTCGAAAAAAAGGTTAAGGATAGTTTTGCCTCTCATTGTCGGAACTTTTTTAATATCCTGCAATGAAATTTTCTTGAATTCTTTTGCCGTTTCAACAAAATAAAGAATATCCGATTTGCTCAGGTCATTAATAGAAATAAGGTCTTTTTTATCGTAGCTCATTGCTTTTAGCTTTAACTTTGCATTATTAAAAAAATGGATAATATATAACGGATAAGCTAAAAATAAGGTAATAATTATACTTGCAAATCTTTGAAATCAGCAATCTTTGAAATCAGCAATCTTTGAAATCAGCAATCTTTGAAATCAGCAATCTTTGAAATCAGCAATCTTTGAAATCAGCAATCTTTGAAATCAGCAAATTTTTCTGCCGATTTTGTAAATGCCGGCAAACTGACGCTTAATTTTTAAATTAATATTATATTTTTATATTTTTTCAATAAATTTATTTTTGATAGCTAATTCAACCTTTACATCATATTTATTTGGTATTTTAATTTTTTTTCCCGTAAAATCAGGACAAATAGGAAACTCTCTGCCGCCCCTGTCAATTAAAACCGCTAATTTTATGCTCTTAGGTCTTCCGAAACAAATCAAATCGTCAATAGCGGCTCTTACGGTTCTTCCGCTATATATTACATCGTCAACAAGGAGTATGTCCTTATCGTTGATGTTAAAAGGCATCTCTGTTGATTTTACAGTTTTTTTTACCGCAAAAGAATCGTCCCTGTATAATGTTATATCAACATATCCTGAAAGGCAATCAAAACCGGTACCGTCTTTTATCTTTGTATGAATTAAGTTAGACAAAACAACGCCGCCCTCTTTAATGCCGACAATAATTAAATTGCTAAAATTTAATTTAAATTTGATAATCTTAGCGGCAAGATCATCAATAATTTTATTTACCTCATCGTTTTTAAAAATTATTCCATTCAATTTTTTGTCAATCAAAATCAATAATAAATTTTATTTTTAACCGTTAAACGGACAATCTGGTATGGTTTTAAAAAACCTATGCCAGTATATATCAAAATGATCCTTAGGATTCCATGAAAAATATATAATAAATGCTTCGCCTATTACATCTTTATAAGGAACAAATCCCCAGTATCTAGAATCAAAACTATTATCTCTATTGTCTCCCATGACAAATAAATCATTTTTAGGAACTATTATCGGACCGTAATTGTCTCTTGGAGAATTATATGCCGGCAGTATTTTTTTAGAAGTCCATCTTGCATATTTGCAATTAAATAAATGATTATTAATATAAACATTGTTGTCTATAATTTGGATTTTATCTCCGGGAGTCCCTACCACTCTTTTAATAAAATCAATCCCGGGATGAAGATTATATTTATTTGCGTATGGAAATTTGAAAACTATAACCTGACCCGTTTTTGGATGCGATACAGGAATTATTTCTTTAGTAAAAGGTATATGTATCCCCCATATAAATTTATTGACGAGTATATGATCGCCGGGTATAAGAGTAGGTTCCATCGACCCTGATGGAATTTTAAATGCCTGAACGACGAAGGCTCTGACAAATAATGCGATTAATATAGCTATAACTATAGCTTTAAAATAATCTCCCAGTTTTCTATTGCTCATATTTAAGTTTACCTATGCAGTATTAATATTAATTTTATTCTATTTTGATATATTAAAATTACAAACTTGTTTATTATATATAAAATATATAAAAAAATTTGCGCAATTTTAATAATAAATTATTTTCAAAATTATTATTAATTACAAACTTGTTTATTATATATAAAAAAAATTATGCTGTCTATAAATTTAAACAAATAATTGATATATAAAAATATAATAAAGTAAAAAAATAAAGTAATCCGGTAATTTTTTTATTTACCTATTATATTTTCTTAGAATTTTTTTATTTTATTTTATACTTTATCTATATTAATTATAATTATATTATTATCTATACTTTGAGGACAGATAAAAAAGCCTCCTGCGGTATTTCAACCGAGCCGATATTTTTCATCTTTTTTTTGCCTTCTTTTTGTTTTTCAAGCAGCTTTCTTTTTCTTGTTATATCGCCGCCGTAGCATTTGGCAAGTACATTTTTTCTAAGAGCTTTAATTTCTTCTCTTGCTATAATTTTAGAACCTATTTGCGCCTGAATAACAACTTCAAACATCTGTCTCGGGATTAACTCTTTTAATTTTTCAACTATATTACGTCCTCTTATAAAAGCTTTATCTTTGTGCGCAATAACGGAAAGAGCATCTACGGGTTCTTTATTGACAAGTATTTCAAGTTTGATCATTTCCGACCGTCTGTATCCGGAAGTATCGTAATCAAAAGATGCATAACCTTTAGACAGTGATTTCAGCTGGTCATAAAAATCAAGAACAATCTCGGAAAGGGGTAATTCATATACAAGCAATACTCTTTGTTTTGTAATATATTTAAGTTCTATTTGAATTCCTCTTTTTTCAATGCAAAGAGTCATTATCTTGCCTAAATATTCTGTAGGGACATAAATATTTGCATGTATAAACGGCTCTTCAATATAATTTACTTCCTGCATGGGTATTTCTTTTGAAGAAGGAAATTTTGCGGGGTTTAAAGCTTCCTTGACTTCACCTTTATTAGTTATAATTTTATAAAGCACTGTAGGCGATGTTGTAATTAAATTTAAATTATATTCCCTCTCCAACCGTTCTACGATAATTTCCATATGCAGCAGCCCAAGAAAACCGCACCTGAAACCAAATCCTAAAGCTAAAGAAGTTTCAGGCTCATAAGTAAAAGAAGAGTCGTTAAGTTTTAGCCTTTCTATTGAATCTTTAAGCTCTTGATAATCATCTGAATCTATCGGATAAATTCCTGCGAATACCATTGGTTGAGGTTCTTTAAATCCTACAAGAGGGCTATCGGTAGGATTAGATACTATTGTGACGGTATCTCCTATTTTAAATCTGCTGGAATCTTTTATATTTGCGATAATACAGCCCACTTCTCCTGCGCTTAGCTGCGGCAGCACCTTCATATGCGGAGAATAAACTCCGACTTTTTGAACTTCATAAGATTTGCCTGAGCTCATAAGTAAAATATTATCTCCCGCCTTAACGCTGCCGTTAAATATTCTGACAAGAGCAACGACTCCCTGATAGGAATCAAACCAGGAATCAAAGACTAAAGCTTTTAGCGGAGCTTCAGGGTCTCCTTCTGGAGGAGGAATTTTCCTGACGATATCATCAAGAATCTCTTTTATACCTATTCCTTCTTTGGCGCTTGCAAGAATGGCTCCGTTTGCATCTAATCCGACTATTTCTTCAATTTCCTGCTTAGTTTTTTCAATATCTGCGCTTGGCAAATCTATTTTGTTAATTACAGGAATAATATTGAGATTCATATCGGAAGCAATATAAACATTTGCGAGAGTTTGTGCTTCAACTCCCTGAGAAGCGTCAACTATGAGTAATGCACCTTCGCAAGCAGCTAAAGATTTTGAAACTTCGTAAGAAAAATCAACATGTCCTGGTGTATCAATTAAGTTTAATATATAAGGTTTGCCTTCAAAATTATATTTAAGCCTTACGGTTTGAGCTTTTATCGTTATACCCCTCTCACGCTCAAGCTCCATATTATCAAGAAATTGCGAAACTTTTTCACGGTCGTTGATAGTTCCCGTAAATT
>JAKACI010000077.1 GCA_021821565.1 bacterium
ATCTTTTATTCCGGATACTTCTAACGATAAAGTTTGCGGATATTGTTCTTATTCTCTGTTATGCGGTAAAAATTTTTAAAATGCTAATAAAAATAAACATCCCAAATAAATTGGGGGGGGGGGGGGAGTTATTATTTAATTTTTTTGGTTTCATTTCTGTGAAAGCCGAACTTCAGTGTTCATTGATTTTGAAATACCTCAATATTTTATAATGCTTTAATGTTTTAATACTTTAATACAGGGTTGAGGACTAAAATTGTCTTGACAATTTTTTAAAAATTTAATAAAATAGAATGATGTGTTTTTAAAACAACGTATTAAAAGTATTAAAATGTATTAAAATTAAAGGTATTAAATTTATTTCAATTTTTTATTTAAAAAAATAACCTGAAACGAAACGCATTATTATTATTATAGAATTAATAAATCAGTTGTATTAATTGTATTAACGTTATTAATAAAATCAATAAATAAAAAATTATGTTTATTTAATTTATTTATAAAAACAATCAAAATAATTATTTTTTTGTTTTTAGGATAATATTAATATATCCTAATTTTTAAAATAAAATAAAATATATAAATCAAATATAAAAAATATAAAAAAACAATAAAAAAAACGGAAATTACATTATGAAAACAGTTATAAATGAACAGCAAAGAAGAAATTTTGTCGGAGAAGTAGAATCCAAATTACATGATAAGCTTGCAAAATGTTATCAATGCGGAAAATGCTCTGCAGGATGCCCCGTAAATTTTGAGATGGATTACACTCCCAATCAAATAATTAAAATGACCGAACTCGGTATGATCGATAATGTATTAAATTCTAAAACAATATGGCTGTGCGTTTCATGCAACACATGCTCCACGCGATGCCCTAAAGGCTTTGAAGTAGCAGGCATAATGGATGTTTTAAGAGAAGTAGCTATAGGCAGGGGAATTAAATCAAAAACTGAAAAAGAAATTCAAACTTTTCATGAAGTGTTTTTAGACAATGTTAAATCTAACGGCAGAATTTTTGAACTTGAATTAGTAGGAAAATATAAGTTAAAAACAAAACATCTTTTTAGAGATATGTTTCTTGCGCCAAAAATGATTGAAAAAGGAAAATTGAAAATGCATAGCGATAAAGTTTCTAATATTAACCAGATTGCAAAAATATTTAAAGATTTTGAGTAATAATTTAAATTTAATGTAATGTAATGTTATAATAAATAAAATTTACAATAAATAATATTTATTGTAATAAATAAGCATTAATAAATAAGCATTAATAATTTTTAAAAAATAAACGGAGGACAGTTTAGTTAATAACTTGACTGTAAAATACATTATATGAAATTAGCATATTATCCGGGATGCAGTCTTAAGGGGACTTCATTTGAATATGAAGTGTCTTTATTAAAAGTATTGGAAGCTTTAAATATTGAAATACAGGAAATTCCCGATTGGAATTGCTGCGGAGCTTCTGCCGCCCACAGCCTAAACCACAATTTGTCAGTGGCTCTTCCTGCAAGAAATCTTGCAATTGCCGAAAATAACGGTTTTAAAGAAGTGCTTGCTCCATGCGCTGCCTGTTCAAGCAGATTAAAAACAGCAAAGTATGAAATGGGTTCAGATGATATTTTAAAGAAGAGAATAACGGATTCTTTAGAAATGCCTTACAATAATTCACTTAATATCTCAAATATGCTTGAATTTTTATTAAATGTAGCAGGCAAAGAAAAGATAAAATCATTAGTAAAAAAACCTCTTTCAGGTCTTAAGGTTGCTTCATATTACGGGTGTCTTTTAGTCAGGCCCCCTAAAGTTATGCAATTTGACGACGCGGAAAAACCGGTTTCAATGGACGAATTAGTTGCGTTAACAGATGCCTCGCCCGTGGATTATTCTTATAAAACAGAGTGCTGCGGAGCGATTAATTCGTTGTCAAAACCCGATGTGGTTATGGCTTTGACGGGAAAGATTCTATATAATATAAAAGAACACGGTGCCGATCTTGTGGTCGTAGCTTGTCCGTTATGTCATTCTAATCTTGATGTAAGACAGAGAGAAATAGAAAGAAAATATACTGAAAAAATAGGGCTGCCTGTGCTGTTTATAACAGAACTTTTAGGTCTTGCTTTCGGTTTTTCCCCGAAAGAACTTGCTATTGATGGACATATGGTAAATGCAGATAAAGTATTAGAAAAAATTTTGTAAATTAATAAATTAATCCGATTATTATTTATTTATATTGAGGTAAATATATTATGGCACGAATAGGTGTATTTGTTTGCTGGTGCGGTTCTAATATTGCAGGCACCGTTGATGTTAAAAGAGTTGCCGAAGAGGCGGCTAAAATTCCGGGCGTCGTTGAAGCCGTTGATTACAAATATATGTGTTCCGACCCCGGTCAAAATGCTCTAAGAAATATGATTAAAGATAAAAATCTTACAGGGGTCGTGCTGGCTGCCTGCTCTCCGCATATGCATGAAAATACATTCAGAAAAGCGGCAATAAGAGAAGGTCTTAATCCTTATTTTGTTGAAATAGCAAATATTAGAGAACAAGTCTCGTGGGTTCATGAAGATAAAGAAAAAGCAACTGAAAAAGCCATAGATTTATTAAAAATGATGGTGGAAAAATTAAAAAGAAATAAACCCATTGAAGATGTAAGGGTGCCCCTTACAAAAAAAGCTCTTGTTATAGGCGGCGGTATTTCAGGGATACAGGCTGCTTTAGATATAGCTAACGGCGGAGTTGAAGTTATTCTTGTTGAGAAAGAGCCTTCTATCGGCGGGAAAATGATACAGCTTGATGAAACATTTCCCACTCTTGACTGTTCAAGCTGCATAATGACTCCTAAGATGGTTGAAGTATATCAGCATCCTAATATAAAACTTTACACATATTCAGAGTTAGAAGATGTATCAGGCTATATAGGAAATTTCAACGTAAAAATAAGAAAAAAAGCGAGAAGCATCGTTGAAAAAGACTGTACAGGATGCGGAGATTGCTGGAATATCTGTCCTATGCATAAAAATGTAAAAAGCGAATTTAACGTGAATTTATCGGAAAGAACAGCCATATATGTTCCTTTCCCTCAGGCTGTTCCATTAATTCCCGTTATAGATAGAAGTACATGTTTACATTATAAAAAGGGCGGTAAATGTCAAAAATGTTATGACGCTTGCGGACCAAAATGTATAAATTTCGATTTACAGGATGAAATAATAGAGGAAAAAGTAGGCGCTATTGTAGCCGCTACCGGCTTTGATTTAATGGAAAATTCTTTATACGGCGAATATGGCTACGGTCAATTTAAAGATGTAGTTTCAGGACTTCAGTTTGAAAGACTTTTGTCTGCTTCAGGACCGACCGAAGGAGTTATAAAAAGACCGTCCGACGGTAAAACGCCTGAAACCATTGTTTTTATTCAATGTGTAGGTTCAAGAGATCCTGAAAAGGGAGTTCCTTATTGTTCAAAAGTTTGCTGTATGTATACTGCCAAGCATGCAAAATTATTTGCTCACAAAGTTCACGGATCTCAAAGTTATGTTTTTTATATAGATATCAGAGCTACAAGCAAAGGATATGAAGAATTTGTTAGAAGTACAATGGAAAATGACGGAGCTATATATTTAAGGGGCAGAGTTTCTAAAATATATGAGGACGGCGGTAAGTTAATTGTCAAAGGTGCCGATACTTTATCGGGAAATCAGGTTGAAATTGCTGCGGATATGGTTGTTCTTGCAACGGGCGTTATTCCTAAAAAAGGTTCTGATAAGATGGCGCAAATGCTGGGCATTTCTTATGATAAATATGGTTTTTATACCGAGTCTCATCCTAAACTTCGCCCTGCCGAATCTTCAACTGCGGGAATATATCTTGCTGGAATGGCTCAGGGACCGCGTGATATTCCTGAATCCGTTGTTTCAGGTTCTGCCGCTGCATCTAAAATACTCGGGCTGTTTTCAAAAAGCGAGTATGAAGTTGAAGGAACGATAGCTTCGGTTAATAAAACGACTTGCGTAGGATGTTTTTATTGTCAGAGAGTGTGTGCTTATAGCGCAATAAGCAAAGAAGAAGTTAAAGACAGAAACGGCAATGTTTTAAAGGTTGTTGCAAATGTTAATTCAGGATTATGCACAGGATGCGGCGCATGCGTAAATGCATGTTTTTCTAAATCTATTGATGTAAGAGGATTTATGGACGAGCAGATTTTTGCAGAAATAAAATCTCTTGCAGTATAATGCTATATAAAATACATAAGCAATTTACCGATATATAATGCTCAAAATTGCCGGTTGAGAATTTTATTCTTTCTTAATGACCGCTTCGTTTTCGGCTTTTAGCCTCGTGAACAAAAACGGCATTCGTTTCTGCTTTGGAACTTTCCAGCTCAGGCGGGAATGACTTTAGGGGATTTTAAACATTCACCCGCTGAATGTTAGTTCCCTATTCGGAAGTTTTGCAGTGACAGACTCTGCGAAAGCAGGAATATGTGGTAATCAAATATTCCTTAAAGCATTGCGGTAAATTTAAAAATCTTTATAGGCAATTTTTGGTAATGTATTAATAAACATAAACATAGATTAAAATTACTAAATACACAATGGAGCTAACTTAGATGGAAAATAACAATACTGAAAAAAATCAAAATTTTTCCGATAATTCAAATAAAGGAATTATTGAGCAAAATAAAGAACCTCGTATTATTGCTTTTGTCTGCAACTGGTGTACATATAACGGGGCTGATTTAGCAGGTACAAGCAGAATGAAATATTCTGAGAATGTCAGAGTAATTAAACTTCCATGTACCGGCAGGATAGATCCGCTGTTTGTGGTAGAGGCATTTAAGAAAGGCGCAAAAGGAGTATTAGTTTCTGGATGTCATCCAGGCGATTGCCACTATACGAGCGGTAATTACCATTCAAGAAGAAAATATACGGCATTTAGAGATTTATTAAGCTATTTAGGTGTTGATATAAATAGAGTAGAATTTTCATGGATAAGTGCTTCCGAAGGTAATAAATGGGTTTCGGTCATAAATGATTTCACAAATAAAATAAAATCATTGCCGAATAATAGCGATATATTTAGCAAAAAATAAAATTTATACTTTATAAATAGGGATATATATTTTATGGAAAAAATGAATGAGAAGATACAAAATATTGCAAAAGAGCTTTTAGAAAACAAAGAGGTAAATCTAATTATCGGTTTTACTAAGGGTTCTAATCCATTAAGGATGCGGTCATTGTTTATTACCGATGCCAAAGACGCAGGCAAACTTTCCTTTAATGCTCACTGCGTTCAAGATTTGGCAGTATTCTTAAAAAAGCCTGAAGTCAAAAAATTTGGAAAAATAGGAATTGTCGTGAAGGGATGCGATGAAAAAGCGGTTAATACCTTAATTCAAGAGTACCAGATTTCAAGAGATAATATAAAAATTATAGGAGTTGAATGTCGCGGAGTTATTAAACAAAATTTGGCTGATAAAGGAGAAAATTCTTTGAATCAATCTACTGTTTATGATAAATGTTTAGTTTGCGAAGTTCATAAGCCTGTATTGTATGATTATCTTGTTGAATCGGATGAACCGGATTTTGAAATTAGCGGTGATGTTAAACCTTATGCAAAAATAGAAGAACTTGATTCAATGAGTGCCGAAGAAAGAAACATGTTCTGGCAGAAAGAATTTGAAAAATGCATTAAATGTTATGCATGCAGGCAGGTATGTCCGTTATGCTATTGCACAAGATGTATTGTTGAAAAAAATACGCCTCAATGGATTGAAACTAATATTGAAGAAACGGGTAATGCGCAGTGGAATATGATAAGAGCATACCATCTATCAGGAAGATGTATCGGCTGCGGAGAATGTGAAAGAGCCTGTCCCGTCAATATTCCTCTTATGCTTATAAATGAAAAAATGGCGAGAGACACTTTTGAGAAATTTGGTTATAAATCAGGTATTGATATAAGTGCAAAACCTGTTTTCGGAACATTTGATATTAACGATTTCAACGACTTTATAAAATAATTAATAAAATAAATAATAGATAAAATAGATTTTACTTGATGGAGAAGATAATGGAAGAAAAATATTATGAAATTTCTTCGGAAAATATAAAAAAATTTGTAAATAACTTGATAGAGCAGCACAACGATGTCATAGCTCCAAAAGATGAAGACGGCGATACATTTTATGACAAAATCAACAATTTTGAAGATGCGGATTTAAATATTTTACTTCCCAAACTGTCTTTTAAAGAATATTTGCTTCCAAAAACAGAAACATTGTTTGAATATTCTATTTCCGGCAGCAGCATCAATATCTGCGATCCTTTAGAAAATATAGGCGATAATACTAATACAAATAATAGCGGCAAAGCAGCCGACTGCGGCGGCAATATCAGTCAAAAAAGAATAATATTCGGTTCAAGACCTTGTGATGCGGGTGCAGGTCCTATTATGGAAAAAGTTTTTAACTGGGATTATAAAGATGAATTTTTTAACGAAAGATTTAAAAATTTATATATAATATCTATTGCGTGCGATAAACCGGATAATTATTGTTTTTGCACGGAAGTTCAATTGTCTCCCGAAAGCTCCTACGGCTCGGATATTTTGCTTAAAAAAGGCGGGAGCGGATATTATGCAAAGGTAATTACCGAAAAAGGAATGGAACTTATTAATTCAAATTCTGAAAATAGCAGTTTATTTAAAGAAATTTCAAAAGCTCAATTTCCTGCGGATAAAGATTGGAAAGCTGCGTTTGACATTAAAAAAACACAGAGTTTCCTTGATAAAAATTTCACAAACAATTATTTTCAGGAAAAGTTTTTATCATGCATAGGATGCGGTGTATGCACATATACCTGTCCGACCTGCCATTGTTTTGATATTCAGGACGAAGGAACTAATGAGAAAGGCAAAAGAATCAGAAATTGGGACTCCTGTCAGTTTGGAATATTCACACTGCATACGTCAGGGCATAATCCGAGGGTAACGCAGGGCGACAGATACAGACAAAGGCTGATGCATAAATTTAAAATATATAACGAAAAATTTAATAAATATTTATGCGTAGGATGCGGCAGATGTTCGAGAAATTGTCCGGAGGATATTGATTTAAAGGAAATAACCGCAGAACTGTCATTGATGGAAAATTCTGATAAACCGGCTGAATAAAAAACTAATTAAATAAATT
>JAKACI010000078.1 GCA_021821565.1 bacterium
TTTTTTGTTTTGAACTTTTGCAAGTAAAAAATAAAAAAAAAAATTTGTAAATATTATTTTTTTTTTTTATTTAAAAAATGAAGAAAAGGAAAAAAATCCCCCCCCCCCCCCCCCGCTTTTTATGAAAAGAAAATTTTTAATTTATTTTGAATTATTTTATTTAATAGCGGCGATAGCTGCAGCTATATTGATTTATATTTTCGGCATAATCCCAGCTGAAAATTATGTAGTGTACAATGTTGAATTTCATTTGAAATCAATAAAGCTAAACAAAAATATAAGGGCGCTTAAAAAGAATATAGAAGGAATAGAAGACTTAAGTCTCGTTTACAATATAAATAAACTGAATAAAATTGGCTACAATCGCAGTTTTATTAAGTTTAATAGCGGTAAAAACGTCAAATCCTATAATAAAAATAAATTAAATTTTTATATAGATAAAATAAAAGTAAATTTTGAAAAAATAAATACGGATTATAAAAATCTTGCCTTATTTATTTTTAGAACAAAGCATTATAACGCCGATTATGACCCAAAAATCATTTCATCTTTCAATAAATCTTATTTTGACTGGAAAAATATTGATGCGCCTTTAGTTTTAAGGTTATTAAAATATAATAAAATTATTTTACATAAATTATCGTATAGTTTTTTTTCTAAATCATCATCAGGATTGTCTTCTTTAATATTATCTTCCGTTCCGTTAATAAAATATGCTCTCAAACGGTTTAAAAATATTTTTTATATTTATATTTCTATTTTTATATTTATGACCGTTTTTGCAATTATTGCGGGTATGATATTTATTAACTATGCGACGAAATATTTTGAAAATCTTAAAAACAGCAATAATATTTTTCAATCAATTTTCAAAGATAATTCGTCAATAATGATATTAGTTGACGAAAATGGAAAAATCATTGATGCAAATGACTCAGCTGTTGATTTTTACGGATACGGCAAAGAAAAGTTTATAACAATGTATAATTATGAATTTAACGCCACGCCTAAAAACGAACTGCTGAAATACACAAAACAAGCTTTTAATAAAGAAAAAAATTATTTTACGTTCACGCATAAAACTGCAAAAGGCGAATTAAAAAAAGTAGAAGTCCATACATCTCCTATCGATGTAAATAATAAAAATTATGTTATTTCTATAATACAGGATATAACGGAAAGAGAACTCGCGGAAAATAAGCTAAAAGAATCGGAAGAATTGTTTAAATCGCTATCAACTCATCTTACCTCAGGATTAATATTATACGATAAAGAAAAAATAATCTACGCAAATCCGATAGCTTCCGAAATATTTGGATATAAAGTTAATGAATTAATCGGGCTAAATCCTTTTTCGCTTATTTATGATGATGAAATAAAACGAAATGAAATGCATAAAATATTTTATAAGCAAATATATCAATCAAACACGTCAAATAAATATGTTGTAAAAGGTATAAAAAATGACGGGAGTCCGATATGGCTTTTATGGCAAACGGCAACAATAAAATATAAAAATACAATGCTTGCGACATTTTTTGATATAACAGAAATGATAAATCTGAGAAACCAGCTTGAAAAAGATAGAGAACTTTTAAAAGTATTAGTTGAAAATATAAACTCCGGTATAGCCTTATATACGGAAGATAAATTTATTTATGTTAATCCGGCTTTACTTGATATGTTTAACTATACTGAAGAAGAATTCTTAAGTTTAAATGTAATTGATTTCTTTTCAATTGATGAATCTATGATATATAATCCAAAATCTCCGATTTTTAAAACATATTTTAACAACGAACTGTCTTCCAGATTTATTTATAAATATAATGACAATAAAAATAACAATAAAAAAAGGGGGGCTATCGGTAAAATAATAGATAATAATAAAATCCGCTATATAGACTTATTTAGAACCGCTGCAATATACAACAACGAACAAGCCGGTCTTGCCATATTTTTAGATGTTACGGACAGGGTTCTTAAAGAAGAGCATATTTTAATAGAAAAAGAAACATATAAAGAATTATCTGAAATAGACGAACTTACGAGAATTCACAATAGACGCTCGTTTGACAATAAACTTACAGAACTGCTTAATATCACAGACAGATATAACAGACCGCTATCGCTGACAATGTTTGACATAGATAAATTTAAAGAAATAAACGACACATTCGGTCATGAAATAGGCGATTATATTTTAAAAGAAATAACCGGAATTATTAAACAAAATTTAAGAAACACAGACTTTTTCGCAAGATACGGAGGCGACGAATTTATGGTATTATATCCCGAAACCGCAATAGGAACCGCAATAGACCTTGCGGAAAGATTAAGATTAAAAATAGAATCAAATAATTTTAATATAGAAACCGTAGTAACCTGCAGCTTCGGTATTACAGAAGCAAAAAAAGGCGATACAAACCAGAGTATAGCATATAGGGCGGATAATGCAATGTATGACGCCAAAAACGCAGGCGGAAATAAAGTCGCATATATAAATATAAAATAAATAATTTTAACAAAAAAATATATTAACAAAAAAAATATTTCATTGATTATTAAATTAATGATATAATTTGTATGATAAGGATAAATAATAAAATTGTTAAAAATAAAAATATTTTATTGATTATTAAATTAATGATATAATATTTACGATAATGGGTAATTCTATTGTGCAACAAATAATAATTTTCACTAATATTAACTATAATAAATAATTAATCTATTTAATAATATATTTATATAATATATTTATATATTATATAAATATAGATAAAAAATATTATTATTTGCATATGCGTAATATTAATATTATAATTTATTTTTAAAACTTATTAAAAAAATTTTAAAAGGAGAATATGTATGAAAAATTTTAATTTTATCTTAAAAGACTTTAAAAGACTTAAGAACAATGAAGCGTTTACTCTCATTGAACTTGTTATGGTTATTCTGCTAATCGGTATTTTAGCAGCCGTTGTGCTTCCAAAGTTTGTTAACCTGACGGGCGCAGCTAACAAAGCTGCTTCACAGGGAGTAGTCGGGTCACTGGGGGAAGGGCTTACAACACAGCTTTCAAAAAATTTAGTTAATAACGATTTATCATCTTATTTTACGATTACAGGAGTTACACCAACTGCTGCAGGAACTGTTAAATTTTTAGGAACTACTCCATTAGCTAATACTGCAGGAAGTAATCCTTACGAAAACCCGTTTTTAATATTACCAAACTATGTAATGCCGACAACAGGTAACGGTTCAGGCACTACGTATAATTTCGGCAATCCTACCAGTGTAACGCCTATGGTTTCTAATTCTTGGTGGATTAATTTTACGACAAAAACTGCCGTTGGACCAGGAAATTTGACAACACCGGTTTCATATACACCCACTTGTGACAATACCACAAGTACAAACTCAAATTTTTTACAGCCAAAATTTGATGTTCCAAATAATGAATATATTCTACCGCTTGGCGCTGTTGATTATGTTTATTCCAACGGATCTACTATAGATTCTTACGCATATTATATGGAGTACTCAATAAATGGTAATGTTGACGGTTTCAATTTCGTTCCTTGTCAATCATAATAAAAGGTATCAAGTTAGTTTATCCGATATTTATTTTACCTCATTTTACCTCATTTTACCTCATTTTACCTTATCCCCCCTCCCTTGACGAGAGGGGGGAGTTTAGAGGCAGGATGATAGCACTTCAAACATTCCGATAATATTACCCCAACTTCACCATAATTACCAGCAACATATTGATATTACTATATTTATGGGGGACAATAAAAATGTCTATGGGGACTACAAAATAAAAAATAAAATGTAATAATATCAAGGGGCTATAATTTTAGAATAATAAAAGTGGTGAAGTTGGGGTACGTGTCTTCTATCTCAAATTTACGAAGACGTCGCCAATACCGTCACAAAGGTGGAGTTTAAAGAGTTTAGGAAAATTATTCAAAAATTTCTTTTAATAATTTATCAAATTTTTTCTCGCAACACTATCCAATCTTTTATCAAGCGTCCACAATCTTGCATTCATCAGCAACGCAGAGGCAAGCAAATGGATATCTATATATCCTATGCCTTTTCCCATAAGTTCCTTATTTTCTATGAATTGCAATATTTCTTCGGCTTCCGCAACTATAGCGCAGGGAAGTGCATGCAGAAGACGAATAATTTCTGATCTGTTTTTAAGGTTTCCGCTAGCAATTTCACCTATAATAAACGGATGGCAAACAACCTCGCCTTTATTAAGCAATGAAATTAGTTTATCGCTGCCTTCCCGTAAATGTAAAATCCATACCGAAGTATCTACTAGAATCATATCTATTTTAACTATATCTTCTGCGGGGTATACTTTTTAATTGTTTTTCGGTTTTGCCTAATTTGGCAAGTTTTTTTGCACTCTCGATAGATATCAGAGCTTCTAATCCTAACTTGACTAATTTTGTTTTTTCGCCGATGCCTGTGCATTTCGCGGCTTCTTCTATTAATTTGTCGTCTATGTTTAAAGTTGTTCTCATAAAATTCCTCCGCGTAAATATTAATTTTATTAATAAAGTTTATAAAAGTTTATATTAAAATTATTATATTGAATTTATAAGTATAATATATAAGTATAATATATAAGTATAATATATAAGTATAATTATGTATTATTTATACATATATGTCAAGCTAACATAAATACCCAAAATTGCCGATAGAAAATTATTTTTTAGTTTCTATCTAGATGAGCCGTCTAAATACCGACGGCTTTAAAACGTGCCTGCATACGCAGGAATGACTTTGCGAGTATTTAAGTTTTCACCCAAAGGGTGTCATTCCCGCGAAAACGGTAATCTAATATTTATATAACTTTAAAGCTATTTTAACAATCTATATCGGCAATTTTGGGTAAATGTTATATTATAAAAATAATAAAATAATATAAATTTAAAAAATAATTTCTTTAATGGAAAAAATATATTATAATATGAATATGACCAATACTTTTAAAATTTACGAAAATTTAAAAAAGACTTTTGACGATGATTCCGCTAAGAATCTTACGGGGGTTCTATCTCAAATTTACGAAGACGTCGCCAATACTGTCACAAAGGTGGAGTTTAAAGAGTTAAGAGATATTGTCGCCGAACTTGCCGAAGCGCAGAAACGTACTGAACAAAGGTTAGACAGCCTGACAATAAAAGTTGGTGAACTTGCCGAAGCGCAGATAAGAACGGAAAAGAAAGTTGGGGAACTTGCCGAAGCGCAGATAAGAACGGAAAAGAAAGTTGGGGAACTTGCCGAAGCGCAGAAACAAACAGAAAAAGAGATAAGGGGTCTTGCAAAACAAGTAGGAGGTTTATCTATGGCTGTAGGTTACGGCATAGAGGATAAATATATTCCGATTATGGATGATTTTGTTTTAAAACAATATGGGGTTGTAGCTAAAACAGTGGAGAGAAAATTTATAGAATACAAAGACGGCACATATGATGAAATAAACCTTTATATAGAAGGTGAAACGGACGGCAAAACGATATATATCATCGGAGAATCAAAAGCTCAACCCGGCAAAAAAGATTTTGATAGATTTAATACAATGCTTAAAAGATTTAAAAATAACTTTAATACAGAATTGAAAGCATTTATTATAGGTTATCAATTCTCCCCTGAAGTAGAAAAATATGCTAAAGCTGAATATCCTAATATTGATTTTTTTAAAACATATCAGATAGAACGTATAGCAAAAAAGGCTGCGGCTTAATATGTTTTAGGTATCTATGTTTTAGGTATCCGATTTATTTATTTGATTTATTTATTTTAGAAGAATTTAAAGAAATTCCTATTACCGTAAAAAGAGCGGAAATAGCCTTCAAAAAAGCAGTTAACAAAACGATGATTTATATTTGGATTTTAATCCAAAAATTGCCTTTGTTAACTGAAAATATAGAAAAAGAATTAAGATTATTTACTGGATTTTTACAAGGAAATAATACAAAATAAAAATGCCGATTTAAAACTAACTTTTTAAAAGCGATCTTTCTGTATAAAGAAATAATAAATCATTCATTTATTATTTTAAAATTTTGCAACATAACCGTTGGCTTTTAACTAACATTGCCGAGAAGTCTCCGTCCGTAAGGGCTGGGACGCTTAGCAATGTTAGTTAAAATTATTTGTTCATCAGCATAAATTTATAATAATTTAATTTCAGAAAATTATCAAGTTTATATAATTTTAAATTATGCGACCGGAAAGGAAAAAAGAGACAAAAACTTCCTGCCGCGTCAAACGCATTCGGGAGTGAGGAGTGAATAATAAAATAAATCGGATACCTTAAAATAGGCAAATATTTATTGATATATACAAATCGCTTTTTAATTAATCATTAGTCGTAAAATACGAAATAAAAATGCACCAATAGTTTAATAAATCATAGCTAAGCTAAAACCTATTAATAAACTCCCGACCACGTCAAACGCATTCGGGAGCGATATAATAAATAAATCTTGTATGTTAAAATCATACTATATTAAATAATAACACAACTGGCTGACACCTTCTTTTATATATTATTTTCGACATATTTGTGAATAACCGACCTTATCAAGACCTGATAAGGGATTCCTTCTTTAAGGGCAAGTGCTTTTATCTTTTCTACGTCTCTATTTAAAAGCCTTATATTAATTATTTTCTTTTCGGAATAAAAATTACCCTTCATAATTTTTTTAATCCTATCTTTTTCTTTTTTACGCCAGACACAGATTTAAAATTACCTTTTTCCAGTTCGCTGAACAAATCTAGTTCAGTTTCTGTATCATTATATTTAATCTTTTCCATTTTTCAAACCCTCTTCATTTAAATATATTTTAGTGAGCTTTCTGCTTGGATAAATAGTTTTTAAAAATATTTCGTTATCGTTTTCAATAAAGGGACATAAATATATATAATTCTCTATTTCAACGACTAAAACTTTCTGGTCTCTATATTTTCCGTTATTTTGTATAACGTCTATCAATTTGTCGTGTTCTACTATTGCAACGATTATTTCTTCAAAAGATATATTTCTTTCCGATTTC
>JAKACI010000079.1 GCA_021821565.1 bacterium
CGACCATTTAAGCAGAAAATTAAGCAATTACATAAAATTAGCTTATAAATATAATCAGGGGCTTAAATCTCTTAAATTTTTAAAAAAAGAATCAAAAGACGAGGTTTATTATTATGAAACCCAATATATACCGACAATAAATTTTGAAGCTGCATATAACGGATTATCAAATAATCATTTTATACCGCAGGGAAACGAACATGACTGGACCGCAGCCGGTGTTTTAACTTTTCCTATATTTCAGGGAGGCTCAAGAATTATTTCTATCGAAAAGGCAAAGTCACATAATAACGCAAATATGTATAATCTGATTCAGGCAAAAAGAAATTTAAGAGCTGATGTAGTATCAGGTTTTTATAATATACAAAACCTGAAATATCAAATAATAGCTTTAAAACACGAAGAATCTTACGCGTCTAAAAACTATAAACTTGT
This sequence comes from bacterium, assembly GCA_021821565.1. Next base: position 436 of record JAKACI010000079.1, read on the forward strand.
TGAAGAAGAATACAAAGCAGGGGTTGCAACAAGCGTTGACGTAATGACCGCTTTGGCAGAGCTTGCTTCGGCAAGACACAATTTGCTTGCCGAACAGTTGGATTATTACACCTCTATATTAAATTTTAAAACTTTAACAGGTTCGTTTAAGAGGCGGCTTATCAGTTTGAAGATTGACAGATTTGAGTGATGATAAATTGAAATTTAAAATTTTGTTATAAGAATTCGGAGGCTTATCGTATCTATGAGCGGGGATAATAATAACACCAAAAATAATATTGATGCCGTCAATATGGAATCAGAAAATAATAAATCTAAATTTACGAAAAAAAATATAATCCTTGCTTCTATAATAGTTTTAATTGCAATTATAGGAGGTATATTTATATTAAAATGGTATTTATATTCATTAAATCATGTATATACGGAAGATGCAGAAGTTGACGGTCATATTTATGCTATAAGTTCTATGGTTCCAGGAAATATACAGTCTATTTATGTTCATAAAAATGAATATTTAAAAAAAGGAGAACTTATAGCCGTTATAAATCAATCCTCTTATTTGCCTGAAATGCTTCAAGCAAAAGCAAATTACGATTTAGCTAAGGAAAAGCTTTTTAATGCGGGGGGTGCCATAGGCAATTTTGCAGGAAATGCTTTTAATAATTATTACTTAGATAAATTTAATTTGAAAAAGACAGCTTCAAGTTTATCTGCAGCTAAATTAACATACGAATTGGACAAAAGAAATTATTCAAGAGGTCTTAAACTTCTAAGTAAAGAATTTATTACCAAGGAGCAGTTTGATACTTTAAAAACATCATATTTAGTTGCGCGGCAGAACTATTTTGTTGCCTTAAACAGTTACAAGGCTGCCAAAAGAAGTTATGTTAATGCTCAATACGCCAAAAGTATCATAACCGCCCAAAAATATACGACTGTTAAACCTTTAGAAGCCGCCATTAAAGTAGCAAAATTGGCTTATGAATCAGCTAAAGCAAATTATTTAAATACATTTATAAAATCCCCAGTTAATGGGGTCGTAAGCGAAAAAATGTCGTATTTAGGCGAGTATATTACTCCAGGAACCCCTATAATTATGATAAATAATCCTAAACAGGTATGGATTACGGCAAACGTTAAAGAAACATTGGTAGCCAACATTAAGAAAGGCGATCCTGCAGTAATTACAGTAGATTCGTTTCCGGGTAGGACATTTAAGGGAACAGTCAATTTTGTCGGTTCGGTTACAACGTCAAAGTTTGCTTTAATACCTACAAATAATCCGAGCGGGACATATACAAAAGTTACGCACAGGCTTCCCGTGAGAATTAAGATTACAAATGATAAAAATCATATTTTAAAACCGGGCATGATGGTTGAAGTTTCTCTTAAAACAACTAAAGCATCTCATCGCCGCGGCTAAACTATTAAATTTTAATAAATAGAAATATAGAGGCATAAATAATGATTAAAAAAGATGCAAACTTTAATAATAATAATGATTTTATTTATAGAAAAAATAATCATAAAAATAAAACAAATATGACAAGAAATTTTGTATTTAATTTTGTTTTTATATTGTTTTTATTTTCTATTTTTTTTGTATTAAATTTATTATATTCTACAAATTCTTCCGCAAAAGATAATATTAAATCAGGAAAATATTTGTTTAATTATTATAGCTGTATAAATTGCCATACTGTTAATGCAAGCGGCGGAACATTAGGTCCAAATCTGAGTCATTACGGCAGATCGGGAAAAAAATTCAGCTGGACTATGAAAGCAATATTAAATCCTGACAGATATTTTAAGCCGGGTTCAAACATTGTTATTGACGGTAAAAAATTTTATGCTATAATGCCTAAATATTCTTATTTAACAGGTAACCAAGTTTATAAAATTGCCGCTTATTTAAAATCGCTAAAATAAATTTATTTTACTTAAATGTTATTATTTGATAAAGAAAAAAATTATGGCAATTTTGTTCGGTCAGCCGCATTTTCTAATATCATAAAAAGTCTATCTAAACCTGAGCTTTTTTCTAAATGTTGCAATAGCAATGGTCAAATTATCCCAACAAATTCAAGTCAAAAATTTTGTAGCCCCGAAGATTTTAATAATTTCGAGTCTGATACAAAAGCCGAGCAAAACACTCAAAGATTAAATATTGCTTTTATCGGGTTTTACGGTTCTAGAAATTACGGCATGGCTAATTCTGAAAGTGATTACGATTTTTTTATCGTATATTATCCAAGTTTCGGTAATTTTTTCAATCATAAATTTATTAGATATTCCGTTATTAAAGAGAATTACGATTATTTTATTACTCCTTTTCATGAATATATGCATCATGTAATAAACGGAAATATAAAGTTTATTGAACCTTTAATTTGCGGCAGCATTTATTTTCCTGAAGAATTATCTTTCATTTTTGAAAATAATAATACAAACAATACAAATAATATAAATAACGGCAATGTAAAGTTATCTCAAAAATATGAGGAATCTAAAGAATCCGAGAAGCCTCAAAAATCAACAAAGCCTCAACAGTCCGCCAATTTACATTCTAATGATTTTAATATTCAAATTGCATCTAAAAGCCCGCACTTTTTATTATCAAATCTTATAGAAGAAACTAAAAAATTCATTTTATTAAATTATAAGAAAAATTTTGATTCATTTATCGGTCTTGCAAATAACAAAAAATTAAATATCGCTAAAGATAATTATACTTCTAACACGCTAATATATAAAGATATATACGGATACGATATTAAAGAAGCAATAAATGCATTAAGAATTTTATATCTGGCTCAAAATTATTTAATGACGGGTAAAATTGATTTTTTTGTTAAAAATAATGCCATATATATTGAATTTGAAAAAATATATATAAATACTAAAAATAAAATTATTTCAAAGAAAGATATTTTACAATTGATAGATTCAATGATAAAAAATATTAAACATCAAATAGATAAATTTATTAATGATGATAATAATAATGATAAAAAAAAACTTTATTCTATGGGGTCTGAAGCGATAAATCAGAGCAATTATAATTATGACTTAAGAAAAGAAGAACTTGAAGCCGATATTAAAAAAAGCGTTGAAAATATTTGTAAAAATAATCTTTAATAATAATTTTAACTAAAATTAATAATTTCCAAGTTATAAAGAAGAAGACATTTAGTGAATTAGAAGTGGAGGAAAAATTGAGACGACCTTAACTTAGAGTGCAAAAAAATGTTGCAATTCCAAGTACACTAAATTAATATATACGGTATAATATATTTATTCAGTCATAATCATAATATAGTAATATGGATAGATAATAAAATAATAAAATAATAAAAAAATGAAATAATAAAATAATGAAAATTCTACTAATTCAGCCAAACAACAGAAGCGTACTAGGTCTTAACAATATATCGTTAACCGAACCTACCGGTCTTGAAGCAATTGCAGGCAGCCTTCTAAATGATGACCATACGGTAAAAATAGCCGATTTAAGAGCCGTAGATTGCGACCCGGACAAATATTTAGACGATGTAATGAAAGAATTTAAACCAAAAATTATCGGTTTTTCTTGCTCTTTTACTACCGATGTTTATAAAACTATTGAACTTGCAAAAAGAGTTAAAAACGAGTACGGCGTGCGGTATGTTTTTGTAGGCGGGCATCATGTTTCCGTTTATCCATTGGATTTTGACGTTAAAGATATAGATGCAATAGTTGTCGGCGAGGGCGAATACACCATAAGGGAACTTATCAATGCTTTTTCCTCAGGCACGCCACTGTCTGCCATAAAGGGTATCATATACAATGAAAACGGTAAACAGGTAAAAACTTCGTCTCGCGATTTACATAAAAATATAAACGACCTCCCTTTTTTTGCAAGACATCTTACTAACGAATATAGAAAAAAATATTATATCGCTACTAGAACTTCTCTTGCATGTCTTGAAACTGCAAGGGGCTGTCTCTTTAAGTGCGACTTTTGCAGCGTATGGAATTTTTATAGAGGTTCCTACAGGTCTAAATCGCCTGAGAGAGTTATTGCCGAGTTAAAAGAAATAAAAGAAGATTATGTTCTTGTTACCGACGATAATTTTTTCAGCGACATTAAAAGAGCAAAAAAAATCGGAGAGCTTTTAAAAAAAGAGAAAATTCACAAACTTTATACCATTCAGGCTCGAAGCGACACAATAGTTAAATATCCGGAACTAATTTCCCAGTGGAAAGAACTCGGATTGTCGAATATTTTTATAGGATTTGAAAGTGTCGACGACGATAAGCTCAACAGCATTAACAAAAAAAACTCGTCACTAAACAACGAGAAGGCTTATTATATCGCAAAAAACAATAATGTCTCCGTTACCGCTTCTTTTATGGTATCTCCGGACTTCACAAAATTAGATTTTAAAAAACTGATTGATTTCATAAAAAGGCTTAATATAAAGATTCCTATTTTTTCCGTGTTGACCCCCCTTCCAGGAACCCAACTTTATAATAAATTCAAAGATAAATTAATCGTAAATAATTATTCCTACTATGATTTATTGCATCCGGTTTTAGAAACTTTTTTATCACAGAGCGACTTTTTTGAAGAATTTTCAAATCTTTATAAAAACTCTTATAAAAGCCTTAATTTGAGAGCAGATGATATTCTATTTGTCGTAAAATGTATGTTGTTGGGGAAAATGCCCTTAGATCATATATCTAAGCTCAAAAAATCCATAAAATCCCTCTCTACCCCGGAAACATATTTGAATTCTTTTATTTCAGAGACCAAAAACTAAATTTTGCAAATATTTTTTCTATGCTTAATATTTTACATAATAAAATAATGTTTCATATGAAACATTATAAAATTTTATAAATATAATTAAATATAATTAAATGACAGCAGTTAAGATATTATCAAAATTAACATTAGAATAAATTAAAAAATAAATTAAAAATTAATATTGTTTATCATGATATTACATATTACCTAACCCAACTTCACCACTTTTATTATTCTAAAATTATAACTCGTTGATATTATTACATTTTATTTTTTATTTTGCAGTCCCCATAGACATTTTTATTGCCCCCATAAATATAGTAATATCAATATGTTGCTGATAATTATGGTGAAGTTGGGTTAAAAATATTATCTAAAACATATCGGGAAATCAATAATCATGAAAATAAATAAAACAGATAAAAAGTATTTTTGCAATGCTTTTTCAGTAAATATGCTTCAAGTTTTCCCCGCCGAAGTGATAATAAAAGAAATAGACATAAACACTGCAAAAAATCTTATAGAAAGCGGTCAATACGAAAGTACGATAGGACATAAGTCAACCGCAGATTTACTATCAAATGTCTTAGGCATATCAATTAAATCAAACAGGATAACCCTTGTTTTAAGCAAATATGACGAAGTTTTATTAGCGCAATACTATGGACCGAGATTGCCTGAGGCGGTAACCGAATTGCCGGAGGGCAGCAATATACGGTGGTTCATTGTAAATATAATTTAAATATAATTTTAATCATTTAAACTTACGCAAAAAAAATCGCAGCAAAATTAAACGTATTTATCTCAAAATTGCCGATAGAAAATTATTTTCTGATTGTTATTATCAATTATATTATATATTATATAATATAATTGATAATTTTATAAAATGATTATATATAACAAACATATAAAAGAAATCATTTAACATAAATTTTAATTATATCAAACTAATATGAAATATATTCATATTGCAGTTTACCCTGAAGAAAATAAAAATTTTACAATATTGCCTTTCCTCGGTTCAACCATTAGAGGCGCTTTTGGAGTAAGTCTTAAAAACATAGTTTGCATTAATCCTTCGTATGAATGCAAGGACAGTTTCTGTGCCGATAAATGTATTTATTTTAAATTTTTCGAGACGCCGAATAAAACCCCTAATTATCGTTTTGACATAGGACTAAATCAAAAAAATTTTGATTTCGGCATATTTTTGTTTAACGACGGCATATATCATTATCCTTACGTACTTGCCGCAATTCATAAAATGCTTACCGATATAGGCATAGGGTCAACCCGCTGCAAATTTTCAATAAATAAAATAAAAGTTAACGGAATAGATATAATAAAGAGCGGAGATTTTGATATTTCAAAAACAGAACCCTATGAATTTGATTTAATGAACATTGTTTCTGAAAATTATAATATGATGATTGAAATTGACGAATCATTTAAAATATGCGAACATACTACCGGCATTATTGATACTATTGGTGCAATATCAAATAATAAACTTAATAATATATCTGGCGAATCAAATAAAAATAAAAATGATAATAGGCTGCAGAAAAAAGAATATACAAAAATAAAATTAAAATTCTTAACCCCGCTAAGAATTAAACAAAATAATTGCTTAGTCAGAGATATGATTAATTTAGATAAATTATTGCAGGCAATTTATTTTAGAATATGCGAAATTGAAGGGGAAGAAAGACAACATTTAAATTATAAACCCTGTTATAAAATATTATCAAAAAATATTAAATTTGAAGATTATTCAAGGTATTCAAACAGGCA
>JAKACI010000080.1 GCA_021821565.1 bacterium
TCTTATGCCGTACCAGAAAAGATATTTTGGATAATTTGACGATTTCCCCGACGTTATTTTAATTAATCCAAGCAAATTTTTTCTTGCTTGGATGAGTTCATTGCTTTTAAGATTGCTTAATACTTCATGCCATAATATATTTTGATAAATATCTGATTCTTTTTTATTTAAATACCCATAGCTATAAAATATTTTATTTAAAATTTTAATAGTTTTTGTGCTATGTCCTGCCAGATAAAAATAATAAGCTTTCAGGTACGGTATTAGTTTAAGGTATGTCCGGTATTTTTTAGTTGATTCTTTTTCTCTGTTCAAATTTTCTTTCTTTAAATCGGATGTAAATAATGCCAATTGATTTAAAAATTGAGGGTTTTTAAGTTTCAGCATATCTTTAAGCCTAATTATTTCGGCTTTGTTTCCTTTAATTCCGTCAATAGTTTTATAAGATTCGGCATAATAAGAATCATAATATAGATTTAAAGAGCGTTTGAGTTTCTGATTTTGAGTCAAATTGAATTTACTGTATCCGGATATTTTAAAACTTTTAATTTTCGGCGATAAATTAGAAATATGATGAATTTTATAATAATAAGGGTAATTTATATAAATTTTAGTAAGATATAATTTTGCCTCTTTATAATTATGTTTGAGCAGGTAAATATTTGCTATTTTTTTATAGCTGTACGGTCTTATGCGGTTATTTTCGGTAATATACAGCAAATGCTTGAAATTATTAATGGCGTCGTTATAATCGCCTATTTTATATTGAGCCGCGGCAAGATAAAAAACAACGTTTTTATTGAAAATAAAATGCGGGTAGTATTGAGCTAATTTAGAAAGAACAAAATCTGCTTTATAATAACTGCGGGTTTTTATAAAACATAATCCCTGATAATACAGCGAATAATCATAAAGCAGTTTGCCGCGTTTAACCGTATAAAGCCAGAAAAGACCCGCCGCTCTTTTATAGTTTCCCGCTTTATAAAATTTATACCCTTCTTTAAAATAATTTAGATAACGAGGTTTATAATTTGTTTTATAGCGGTAATTTGTGTTGTAATCGGTTTTATTGCTAATAGCATTGCTATTAGCAATAATATTAATATGTTTGTATTTTTTTTGTTTAGAAATATTGATAAGGGCAGATGCACCTCTTTTATATTTAATTTTGCCAGCATGACTTAATTTATTATTTTGTTTAATAATTTCGGCAAGCTTATAGTTATATTTTGCAAGTTTTGTTCGGTCTATAGGATAAGACATCGCGTTTCTAATAAAAAATACAGAAGGAAGAAAATGTGCAAAACTTATAACAATAAGAAGAAAAACAATAATATTTTCAATAGCTTTAATAATAATGCTATTTTTAATATTAATCTTATATTTAAAAGATTTAAAATTCATATTTAAAATTCAAAATCATAATAACCTGAAAAAACTTCATTTGTCGGTCCCGCCATTAATACTGATTTATTTATATCCCCTGTTATTTGCAATACACCGCCGCGCAAAATAACATTTAAAGAATCTATATTATTGTTAACAGTCTTTTTTATGATACTGTAAACTCCGCATGCCCCTGTTCCGCATGCAAGAGTCTCACCCGAACCGCGCTCCCATGTTCTTACTTTAACATAATTATCCGAAATAATCTGGGTAAATTCAACATTTATTTTTTTAGGAAATAAAGAATTATTTTCTATAAGAGGTCCGTAAAAAACCTACATTAAAATTATCAACGTCATTGACAAATATTACACAATGCGGGTTTCCCATAGACACGCAATTAATTTTAAATTCAATATCTCCTGCCTTTAAAGGTTCATCTATTACTTCAGATTTATTAATATTTACGGGAATTTTAGAACTTTCAAACTCGGGCCTTCCCATTTCAACTCTGGCATATTTTACAAAACCGCCGCTATTATTAAGGTTAACAGTTTTAATTCCTGCGAGAGTATTTATTTTTACAGTATTTTTAGACGTAAGCTTATGGTCGTAAACATATTTTGCAAAACATCTTATGCCGTTTCCGCACATTTCGCCTTCTGAACCGTCGGCATTAAACATTCGCATTCTAAAATCAACATCCTTAGAATTAGAATTAGAATCAATATCGCAGGGAAGTATGACGATTACGCCGTCGGAACCGACTCCAAAATGTCTATCGCTGATTTTTATAGCCAATTCTCTGTAAAAATTTGTATCGTTAATCAAATTTTCGGGTAAATCATTAATAGCATCTATATAAATATAATCGTTGCCCGCACCCTCAAGTTTTGTAAATTTAATTTTCATAAATATTTTAAATTGTACGTTGTAAATGTTGTAAGTATATCTTATAAACTTATATATTTTTTTTAAATAAAAAGTCAACTATATTATTTAACTACTTTAAACCCTCTCTAATCTCTTTGAATACCTGCATTTAGGGGCTTATTATATGTACAACAAAAGGTATCCGATTTATTTTTCGCAAACAAACCAGTAATTATTATAAAGTATCCATTCGCTGCGAAAAACCAATCGGATACCTTTTTAAAAGCGGGAATCCAGTATTTATTAAATGTTGAAATAATTTTAATAGTTTCTAAAGATGATTTAAGGTAATATTATTTTTTTATGTAACATAATTGTAATAAAATTGTAACATAATTGTAACATAATTGTAATAAAAATTTAACACAAAATTTGATATTATTACATTATAATTAAAATATAAAATTTAATATGCAAATGTTTATATTTTTATTCACCGATTATAATGAATAATAATTAAATAATAATTAGCTAAGTTAAGTAAAAGTAATTAATCAAATAAATAAGTTAAAAGAGTAATTATTATTTTAATTGATTTTTTGAAATTTTAATTTAATAACTTTAGTTGTTTAAGTTTAATTTAATCTTTTAACTTTTTCATTAGAAGGAGAGCAATCAATGAAATTTCAATTAACAAAAAGAAAAGCGTTAATGCTTTACGCAGCGATGTTTATTGTCATGATTACGGCTGCCTTAACAGGCTGCGCTAAATCGAAATCGCCGTCAACATCCGTAAAATCAGTTTCAAGCGTGCCTTCGGGAACAATTACAATTTCAGGTTCAACAATGCTATATCCGTTAAACAGTGTTTGGGCAGTGCTATACCACAAAATTCATCCTAATGTGACAGTTTCTGTCGCAAGTACAGGCTCAGGTTTTGGAATATCAAACGCAGCTGACGGTAACATTACGATAGGTGCTTCGGATGCTTATCTGACAAAAGCGTTTAAAAAAAGATACCCTAATTTAGTTAATGTTCCCGTTGCTCTTGACGATGCACAGGTAATTTATAATATTCCAGGTATACCAAAAAAAGTAAATCTTAAAATGACGCCAAAATTAGTTGCTGATATTTATCTTGGTAAGATTAATAACTGGAATAATCCGATATTTAAGAAGTTAAATCCAAAATATAAGTTTCCAAATCTGCATATCTCTGTTGTTCACAGAGCAGATGCAAGCGGAACGACCTTTGACTTTACGAGTCTTTTAACCGATACATCAAAAACATGGGCAAAAAAAGTAGGAAGAAGTTTATCTCCGAGTTGGCCAACCGGAAGCGGTTATCTAGGAAGTGATGCCGTCGTATCAGCCGTTAAAAGCACAAAAGGAGCAATAGGTTATGTAGGACTTGGCTGGATATTGGAATATAATCTTTCAAGTGCCTCTATGCTTAATAAAGCAGGCAATTATATAGTCGGTTCAGTTAAAACGATTGCGGCGGCAGGTAACTCTGCATTAAAGAGCGGAAATTTTCCTGCAGATTTTGATAAGTCAATAGTCTGGAATGTCAGCGCAAAAAATGCATATCCGGATTCAAATTTTGAATTCTGGATGATTAGAAAGAAACAGTCTAATCCAAATACTACAAAAATAATAAAAAATCTTGTCAATTGGGCATTAGGACCTGGACAAGATCCTAAATACACTGTAAAAACAGGATTTGCTCCGTTACCAAAATCGGTTATGGGCAATGTTAAAAAATTACTTGCGGAAGTAAAGTAAAATAAAGAGAATTAATTATTTTTCAAATTAACTTTTAAAAGTAAGTTGTAATAAGTTATAAATAAAAGCCCCTTTTTTATATATTTATGAAAAAGGGGCGCATTATTATTCTTGATTTAATATATGTAAGATATTGCTAATTTTTTATGTAAGTTTGATAAAAATTGTATATTAGAAAAAGCCAATTAGCGTATTTTAATGATATTTTTACCCAAAATTGCCGATAGAGATTGTTAAAATAGCTTTAAAGTTATATGGAACATTAGTCTCCCGCATACGCGGGAATAACACCCATCGGGTGAAAACTTAAATATCCGCAAAGTCATTCCTGCGTGGACAGGTACGCTTTAAAGCCGTCGGTATTTAGACGGCTCATCCAGAAAAGTAATTTTCTATCGGCAATTTTGGGTTTTTAAAAATTTCTTGAAATATTTTTCAATAAAATTTATAATTTAAAATTAGTTGTATTATTTTAATGTATATTTTTATATATACTGTACACAATATTGCGTATTTATAACGTATTAAATAGTGTATCAATATTAAATATATATATTTAATATATAAAATATATAACGCAGTATATATCAATATATAATAATATAATATAACATAATTTATATAAGCTTAATATAATGAGCTTAATATAATTGTGCAGGTTTATTATATATTATATATAGTATAGCGTGATTAATTATTTTTATATTTATTTAATCTTAATATATCCACAAATTATCAATATCAATACTGAATGTTAAAACTAAAACTAAACCATAAAGATGATTTATTTAAATTTATTCTTTCTATTTTTGTTTTTGGAATAATATTAATTTTTTTTACCGTCGTAGCTGTTATATTATATTACAGCTATCCTGCAATCAGCCGTTTCGGAATTGCATTTTTATGGACAAAAGAATGGGATCCTCCAAGAGAAATATTCGGGGCTGCGACTTTTATAGCAGGAACATTTATGGTGACTATTATTGCATTGATATTTGCAATACCGCTCAGTCTTGGAATAGGTATATTTCTTGAAGAATATTGCCCAAAATTTTTAAAAGGTTTTTTTACTATTATTATTGAGTTATTGGCAGGTATTCCAAGTGTTGTGTTCGGCGTATGGGGTGTGCTTACTATTGTGCCATGGCTAAGAAAATATATTGAACCGTTTTTTAAATCCCATTTTTCATTTATACCCTTTTTACAAGTTACAGAAAATATCGGATACGGTATATTAGCAGCTTCTATAGTTGTTGCTTTTATGGTGGTGCCTATTATTGCATCCATCACGAAAGATTCTTTAGCGGCTGTTCCAAAAATAACAAAAGACGGAGCTTTGGCTATGGGAGCCACAAGACTTGATGTTATTAAAGACATATCTTTACCTTTTTCTTACAGAGGTATATACGGCGGAATAATATTAGGCTTTGGCAGGGCGGTAGGAGAAACAATTGCAGTAGTGCTGCTAATAGGAAATCAGGCTGTAATTCCAAAATCAATATTCGGCGTAGGATATACTATTTCAGCCGTGCTTGCAAATACTTTTACTTTTGCGGTTATTAGTCCTATTTACGCTTCAAGCGAAGTTGAACTCGCATTGATTTTACTTCTTGTAAGTCTTATTATAAATATAATTGGTAGAAATGTATTGCAAAAAGTTATAGGCGGAAAGCTTTCAAGAGCTCAATTCGGCGGCGGTTAATTAATATAAGATATATAATAACGCCGTAAAATATTTTAATTTAATGCTAATAAAAGTAAATAAATAATAATAAGACCTTATTTTCATCGTATTTATATAACCGTATTACATAAAAGCGTAAAAGTATATATATAGTAATAAGACTTTATTTTCATCACATATTAATTCTAATTATAAATTTTTTATAATAAATCTTTATAATATTCCAATATAATTATCCGAATATGGCAGAAACAGACAATTATAAAAAAACAGGCGATCCAAATAATTATTTTCCTGTTAATAAATCATATATTAAAAGGAAAAAAATATATAATAGAATAGCTTACGGTTTTGCGGCATTTGCTTTCATATTAGGAGCTTTTCCTGTTTTTCATATAATATACAGCGCGTTTATCATAGGATATAAGTATCTTAACTGGCGTTTTATTTCGACCCTTCCGACAGGTTTTCCTATCGGCGCAAAGGGGGGAATTTTAAATGCGATAATAGGAGATTTATATCTTGTCGTAATAGCTTCATGCCTCGCCGTTCCTCTTGGAATAGGTTCAGGATTATATTTATCGCTTTTCGGCAAACAAAGAACTAATAGTATTATAAGACTGCTAAATGAACTTATGATAGGAATACCCTCAGTAGTTTGGGGCGTTATGGGTTTTTATATTTTTTCCACCAATGCAGGATTAGGTTTTCATTTTGGATTTTCAGCTCTTGCGGGAGGGCTTACTTTAGGATTTATAATGATCCCTATTGTAACGCTTTTAACTGAGCAGGCGGTTAATAGAATTCCTGCTTCGTACATTGAAGGCGCATTAGCAATGGGCGCCACGAAATGGCAGGCGACTAAATCGGTAATAGTTAAAGCGGCTATGGGCGGAATATTTACTGCCGTACTTCTTGGCGTATTAAATATTATAGGGCAGACGGCACCCCTTCTTTTTACCAATTATTACAATACCGGCATGCCGACAGGCGTCACCGGACCGGGCGGAGCAGTCGGAGATCTTGCTATGCTTATTTTTATTTATATTCATGAGCCGTCTCGTATTTTGCATTATAAAGCTGAAGCCGCTGTGGTTGTTTTATTGTTTTTTGTCTTTGCGCTTGATATTGGAATGCGGCTTATCAGCTGGTTGACAGTTAAGGTTTTTGAAATGTTTTAAATAAAAATTTTAAATAAAAATATTAAATAATTAAGATGTATAAAATAAAGTCTTATTACTATAT
>JAKACI010000081.1 GCA_021821565.1 bacterium
CTAAATATGAATCTAAAAGATATGAACAAAACTTAGTAGATGAATCAATGAAACCGCCGCTATTTTTAAATACTTCAGAAATATCGGCGAAAATATAAAAAGCTCCGTCCGGTCTGACAGGTTTAATGGTTTTTATTTCATTTTCAAAAAAATCTAACATATAATTTCGTCTTTTTTCAAATTCTTCTTTCATCTTCATAGTAAAATCAAGATTGCCTTTTAAAGCTGCGAGCGCTCCGTATTGTGCGAACGATGTAGGATTTGAAGTGCTTTGCGATTGAAGATTATTCATAGCTGAAATTATTTCCTTATGTCCTGCCGCGTAACCTATTCTAAAACCCGTCATAGAATAAGTCTTAGATACCGCATTAACCGCTACGGTATTTTCTTTTAATGATTTATCAACCATTAAAACATTAAAAAATTTTTTATCGTCAAATATTATCTTTTCATATATATCGTCCGTAATTATCAAAATATCTTTTTCAATTGCAAACATTGCAATTTCTATAAGATCCTTTTCATCTAACAATACTCCCGTGGGATTTGAAGGACTGTTTATAATAACTGCTTTAGTCTTTAAGCTGAAACTTTCCTTAAGCATATCAAGATTAAATTTAAAATTATTGGAGGAGGTATCTGCAAGAACAGGAACTCCGCCTGCAAGTTTTACTATTTCAGTATAAGACACCCAGTAAGGAGAAGGTATTATAACTTCATCTCCATCATTTAATAAAACCATAAATAAATTATATAAACTGTGTTTGCCGCCGCAAGAAACTAAAATTTCATTATTTTCATAATTAACGCCGTAATCGGTTAAAAATTTATCGTGAATAGCATTTTTAAGCTCATCAATACCTGAAACAGGGGTATATTTTGTAAAACCTTTATCAAGAGCGTCCTTTACCGCATCTTTTATATAAGAAGGCGTGTCAAAATCAGGTTCTCCCGCACCGAAACTTACGATATCTTTACCTTCCGATTTAAGTTTTTTAGCTTTTGCAGTTATCGCAAGAGTGGCGGAAGGTTTAATTAAAGATGCCCTACATGAGAGTTTCATCATGGTCTCCTTTGGAATATAATTTTTGAAGTTCTTCAGATATTAAAAGCGGCACCATAGATGAAACATCTCCTCCGAGTAAAGATATTTCTCTTACGATAGTAGAGCTTAAAAATGAATATTTTTCCGCCGTCATCATAAATATAGTTTCAATATCGGGATTTAATGTTCTGTTAGTCGTTGCAAGCTGCAACTCATATTCAAAATCGGACACCGCTCTTAGTCCTCTAATTATCACTCTTGCATTAATACTTTCGACAAATTTTATAAGAAGACCTTTAAGCGCAACAACTTCAACTTTGCCGCCGTCTATTTCGTTAATATCCGCTATCGTATCTCTAATAAGTTTTACTCTTTCATCTTGCCTGAAAAGATAAGGCTTTTTCTTATTGCATGCAACCGCAATAATAACTTTATCAAAAATATTAAGACTTCTTTTTAAAATATCAATATGACCAAAAGTAACGGGGTCAAATGAACCCGGATATACTGCCACATTTTTCAATTGATAATTTGTCATAATTGAGAATTTATAATAAATAAATTATATTTTTTCAGATTAAATGCAATATTAAATACAATATTTAATTAAATTTTAAATGTTATAAAGCAAATAGCCGTAATCCTATATACTCAATTATTTTAATTTTTAAACTTGCGGCTCTTTTAAATTTAGATGCTTGTTTAATTAAATACTTATTTCTTATATTTATTTTTTAACATAATTTAATAAAAAAAGCAATCAAAAGCCTGCTCCTTATACAAGGATTAACGCAGCTGCTATAAGGCAAGATGTACTTTCTCGTAAAAAGAAAGCGCAGATTTTCCATAAATACTTTTTTTGGTTAAATAAAATTCCTCATAGTTATCTTTTAGAGTTTCTTTTTTATTATGCTGAACGATTATCGTCAGATTATTATCCATGACTGTATTATTTTTATTGTTGTTTAAATCGTTGCCTAAGTTACTTAAATAATAACTATCAATAATATTTTCTAAAGATTTTTCGGCTAAATTATAATCATAGGGCGGGTCAATAAAAATAAAATTTGGTTTATATGAATTAAAAAGATCTTTATTTATAAATTTATTAGCATCGCCGCAAATTATTTTGGTTTTATCTTTTATATTAAATTTATTTGCAATGTTAGATATATAAGAAGTCATTTTATTTAATTTTTCAATAAAAACACAAAATTCTGCGCCTCTTGATAATGCCTCAAAACCAATATTGCCTGTCCCTGCATAAACATCAAAAAATATTTTTCCCCGTATTTCGCCTGCAATGATATTAAACAAAGCTCCTTTAACAATGTCGGATGACGGGTTAACTTCTTTTACATTGAAAACATTTGGAATTTTTCTTCCTTTATATAATCCGCTAATTATTCTCAATGTTTACCTCTTACAATTTATCGTATATACATATAAATCATATATTTAATTACAGATTATAGTATACATAAAATATTATAATTAGTATAACTCTTTATAATCATTTCTCAATCATTGTTTTTAATTTTTCTCTGTCAATTATTTTAATATCTCTTTTATTTAACCTGATAATATTTTGATTAGAAAATTCTCTTAAGGCGCGCGAGACAACTTCCCTTGCCGTTCCTGCAATATCCGCTATAATTTTTTGACTTAACTTTTGACCCTCAAAAAGCAATAAAATCTTTCCTATTCTTTCTTGAGTATGTTTTAATGAAAGATCTTCAATTCTACCCGTTAAAAATCTTAGCTTATCGGTTAAACTCTTTATAATATTTAATGATATTTCAGGGTATTTAAATATTAAATTTTCCAGATTTTCTTTTGAAAGCAAAAAAACGGAAGATTTAGTTACGGCATCTGCAGAGGCAGGATTCATATTTCCGCTAAATACGGTAACATCATTAAATGATTCGCCTGCATAGCATAACTTTAAAATTTGTTCTTTTCCGTCTTTTGACGATTTATAAATTTTTATTGTGCCTGTTTTAACAAAATATATGCCGTTTGACTTTTCGCCTTCAATAAATAAATTTTCTTCCGCTTCATAATTTTCTTCTTTTAGAAAATTACCGATTTCAGCTATCTTATCTTCATTTAAAGTTTTAAAATATTCTATATTTTTTATATAATCCATATTATTAGTCATAAACTTAATCTCCCTTATCAACCTGCTTTTGCAAGCCCCCCTTCCCACTTCTATGAACTGTGGGAGATTGACAGCATAGCATCCCCAAAATTGCCGATAGAAAATTATTTTTTAGTTTCTAGATGGATGAGCCGTCTAAATGCCGACGGCTTTAAAGCGTACCTGCGCACGCAGGAATGACTTTACTGGTATTTAAGTTTTCACCCAACAGGTGTCATTCTCGCGAAAGCGGGAATCTAATATTTATATAACTTTAAAGCTATTTTAACAATCTCTATCGGCAATTTTGGGGCATCATAGTATATAGTATAGTGTATTATATTATAGTATATTTATTAATTTAATAGATTTATTAATTATATTAATTTTAATTATATAATAATATATTAACCCAACTTCACCACTTTTATTATTCTAAAATTATAACCCGTCGATATTATTACATTTTATTTTTTATTTTGTAGTCCTCATAGACATTTTTATTGCCCCCATAAATATAGTAATATCAATATGTTGCTGATAATTATGGTGAAGTTGGGTTAATTAGTTTAAATATTAGATTTTGATGTAAATATTATTAAAGAAGCAGTAAGACTCAAAATGCCTGCATATAAATATGAATAATCGGCTCCAACCGAATATAGAAGTCCCATAATAATATTACCTCCGAATATTCCGATGCTCCTTGCCGCAGTGAGAGAGCCCATACTTTTTCCTCTATTATCATTTTTAGAAATTATACTTATAGCCGTGGGTTCCGAGGTCTCTACAAATCCTAAAGATATTCCCAAAAAAGCTACTGCTACATAATATAATAAAGGGTTTAAAGAAAAAGCAAATACTAAAGCCATTCCTGCCGAACCTATAAATGTAAGAAGATATCCCAATGCAAGCTTTTTTACAGTTTTTAATATGGTCCTTCCTGCAACTAAACCGGTAAGCGATGTAAAAGCAAAAAATAAAATATAAGAAAGTATTCCTAATTCATCATTTTTAGAAGACTCCGCGATAGTTAAAATAGGGAATCCAAAACTAAAAGAACTAAAACCGTATAAAGATGTAGCAATTAAAATCCTTTTGAATAAATTATTGTTTAAATTATGCTCTTTATCGTTTAGATATTTATTTTCATCATTTTTAATATCTAAATCGTTAATTTTGCTTAATTTTTTATTTTCCGCTATTCCGTTGTTCTGAATTTTACCTACTTGATTCCTATTGTCATTGCTTATTAAATTATTATCGACATTAATTTCATTTTTATTATCATTTTTTATATTTATACCATTAATTTCATTTTTATTATTTATATCATTTGTATTTTTTATATCATTTGTACTTTTATTTTCTATATTTTGACTTACATCAGGATTATTTATTAATTTTTTTTCAGATATTAATATGAGGCAAAAAGTGGACAGTAGAAGCGGCACCGTTGTAATTATCAAAATATATTTTATAGGCGCATGATAAGCAAAAAGAATTAATGCATAAATACCGGCAAAAAAACCGCCTGCCTCATCAAGAGCGTGCAAAAAACCAAATGCTCTTCCATAAAATTCTCTAAAAACTGATCTTGAAAGCAGTACTCTTCTTGACGGAGACCTGAAATTTCTTGCCCACCAGCCTGCAGAAAATAAAGCGACGGCTTCAGCAGGATAAACGCTAAATCCTGTAAAAGAAAGAAGGGGTATAAATATATTTCCTATAATAGCAATCTTCTTATGACCGAATTTGTCACCTGCAATTCCTCCGAAATATCCAAAGAAAGCTCCAACGCCATAACTTATAGCTGATGCTATACCGAAATAAATAATAGAGCTGTGCAGGTCTAATACTAAAAATATAGGAAATATTACCAGAACGGCCTGATAACCTAAATCTGCAAAAAAAGCGGAGAAGGCTATAAAAAAAACATTGCCGTTAAGCCAGCCGCCGACGGTTTTTTCATTACTGCCCGTAAATACTGCCATATCTTTCAAATTCCCATTATAATATATACATATATAATAAATATTATATATGTATTAAATTAACTATAAATTACCGATATAAAAGTTTAACGGAATTATTCACTTGATAAAGCATCTCTTTAAAAAGAAATTAAATCTTTATCTTTATATATTATTAAGCATGAGAAAGCGTTGAGATTGTCTATACAAATAAAACCTCTGAAAATTTTAAAACAAAATAAATGGGAATAAATGACCTTTCCTTTGTCAAATGCATATAGCGAAAGTTTAATTCTGGATAACCGTTTCGCTTTCTGCTTATAGCCTCGCGAAGTTTCATAGTGAGATTAAATTTATTAGTTTTGTTTTTATATGACTCATGCCTCCATAAGAATGGCGGCGTATTATTATTTAAAAAATTATTCTTTAATACGTCAGCCGCTTACCGCTTACTATAATAATATATACAATTTCAAAATCTGTATTATTGTTTAATATACCAATGTGTCAGGCGTTACCCGTTAAATTTAAAAATCTTAACCGTGTTAGACAGTTCTGCTGCCAGCTTAGATAACGAAGCTGCGGCTTCGTTTACCTGCGTGCTGCTTGAAAAAGCCAATTCTTGAGAACGCAGGATTGAATCGGAAGAGCTTGATATCTCCTCGGTAGCTGTTGATTGCTCTTCTGCGGCGGTTGCTATTAAAGTAATCATATCTTTTAATTTATTTGTCAATTCTTTGATAATATCAATCTGTTCGCCTGCTTTTTTAGCTACGATTACGCCGTTTTTAACTTCTTCTTTTCCATAATTCATTGACTCAACAGCCTTACCCGTATCTTCCTGTATAGAAACAACCATTCCGGTTATCTCTTTTGTTGCCTTTGTTGTTCTTTCAGCGAGTTTTCTAACTTCATCGGCAACAACGGCAAAACCCTTTCCCTGTTCTCCCGCTCTTGCCGCTTCAATAGCGGCATTTAAAGCAAGGAGATTGGTCTGGTCGGCTATTTCATCTATTACCGCTATTATTTCGCCTATTCTTTGTGAGGATGCGCCGAGCTGTTCTATGACGGCGGAAGCTTTATTTACGGCTTTTTCTATGGAATTAATCTCGTTTATAACATTTTGTACGGCATTATAGCCTTCATCGGTAGCTTTATTAGTAAGTTCCGCTTCTTGCGCTCCCGATGATGAATTTTTTGCAACCTCTATTATAGCAAGGGTTATCTGTTTTATTGATTCTACAATGGACGAGCCGTTCTGTTTCATTTGCATTATATTTCCTTCAAGCTCTTTTGAAGAAGAATTCAGCTCAACACCGCTGCTTGAGATAGAATTTACTGCATTTGAAATCATACTGACGTTGTTGGATAATGAATCAATAAGAGTATTTACATGATTTACAAGTTTTCCTATTTCATTTTTTGGATTTATATTGATTATTATTTTTGACCTTAAATCACCTTTTGCCACTTCTCCTATTTTTTTTATCGTAAGCTCAAGTTCGTCTAATAATGTTTTTTTAAAATAATAGCTTACTAAAAGAAGTATTATCAGAACTAAAAATGGAAAAGCCATAAAAAAATCTAAAAGTATACTTATTTTCTTAGCAGTATGTGAGGTTAATGTATTATCAACAAACCGGAGGTGTTTAATGATTATATCCATATTTTTTTTCCAGTAGATTATTTTCATAGTCGGACCGACTTTTAAAGGATTTTTTAAAAGCTTATTCATAATAG
>JAKACI010000082.1 GCA_021821565.1 bacterium
ATTAGAGTGCGGTTTGTCGTATTTATTATTATTATTGCTGCTATTACTATCATTGTTTATATTATTATTATGCATTATTTTCATTTATCAGCTTAAACGGTTATTAATTATTAATTTAATTTTTATGTTAATTTTTTTATTTATATTATATTGATTTATTTATTATATCCGTTTATTTAAACTCTTTCCCTGTCATAATTTATTTTAGCGAAAATCATTCTTCCGCTTGAAGTTTGCAAAATACTGGTGACCATAACTTCTAATTCTGTGCCGACTAATCTTATAGCATCTTCGACGACTATCATTGTACCGTCATCCATATAACCGATCCCTTGATTTTTTTCTCTTCCTTCTTTTGCGATTAGAATATTCATAGTCTCTCCTGGAAGCAAAATAGGACGGAGAGCTTTTGCAAGGTCGTTAATATTTAGCACCTGAATATTTTGAACCTGAGCTACTTTGTTTAAATTAAAATCATTCGTAATAATTTTCGCATCCATTTCTTTTGCAAGAGCCGTCAATTTTGCATCGACTTCTCTAATTTTTGGATAATCTTTATCTATAAATTCTATATTAATATTTTTATCTTCCCTCATTTCATTTAACATATCAAGACCTCTTCTGCCTTTAACTCTTTTGAGAGGATCCTGCGAGTCTGCTATGTGCTGAAGTTCGTGCAGAACAAATGTCGGAATGACAAACGTACCTTCTATAAATTTGGTCTTCGCCACGTCTAGTATGCGTCCGTCAATTAAAGAACTGGTATCTATGATTTTAATTTCATCAGATATATTTGAATTTATCTCACTTTTCGGAAAACCGTTTAAAGACCCGCCCAAATAAGATTTAGCAGCTAATGCAATAACTTCTTCGCTAGCCCTGAGTCCTATAATTAATCCTATATAGCCTGCAACAAAATTTATAAATGCGTAAGACGCATATCCTAATACACCGCTTGTGAAAAAAGTTTTAAATAATTTATAAGTTAAATAATTAATTACATAAAGAGAAATAAATAATCCTATGCCCCCGCTCAATATCTTCCTCGTAGAGATATTTTCCATACTTTTTTCCAACGTAACAACTATAAATCCTATTGTAAACCCGAATAAGAGTCCGACGTAAGCTAAAAAATCATTATGCCAATATTCTTTGCCTATCAAAAAACCTAAAATAGACGATATTAAAATAAGCAATAATCTGACAAAAAAAATAGGTTTCTTTTTTATAAAATTCATATTATATTATTTGATTAACCAATTAATTAGTTAGATAGATAAAATAATAGATAAAATAATAGATAAAATAATAGATAAATGGACATTGCCACCGATATTTGCGAACTATTTATCAATAAATGAGCTTCGCCGTACTTCGCTTCGCTTCGTTTGGTAGACTCACTGTTTCTTAGTATAACAGTTTTTTTAGGTATTATAAAGATACGCTAAATTTTTTATTATATAAAAATTCTTTTAATCTGGTCTTCAACATAACTGAAAGGTCTCTGGGTAACTGT
This sequence comes from bacterium, assembly GCA_021821565.1. The sequence continues at coordinate 1,517 of JAKACI010000082.1, forward strand.
AGATATTTCTGTAACTATTAAATGTTTTGCCTTTTCAAACATTTTCTTTTCGGCGAAAGAAAGGTCTTTTGCGGCTTTTAATATATAAAGGTCTCTTAAAACTTCCGCTACTTCAAATAAGCATGAAGAGCATAATTTGATATTATATCCGTTATATCTTTTGTTCCAAGATTCTTTTTTAGAAAAAGAATGCTTGTCTTCTTTACATTCAAGAACATCAAACACTTTTTTAATATCTTCCATAGTCATTAACGGTCTTAAACCTACTTCGTCGGAATTTTTCACAGGAACCATAATTTTCATATTGTTTTCAATTACAACAATATTATAAAATGAAATTTCAACCGACCCTACTTTTTGCACTGTAGTTTCCTTAATAATTCCCACCCCATAACCGGGATAAAAAATAAATTCATTTGTTTTAAACATGACTTGCCTCCTAATTTATTAAATTAATTATACAAATAATCTTATATTTTTAATTGAAATTTATAAGCATAATTTTATTTAATATGATAATATCTAATAAATCCAAAACAATACTTTTTGTAAATTTTTAAGTTATATTAGCAATTGCGAAAAGTATAATATTTAAATAAATTAAACTATAATATTAAGTCATAATATTATAGAAAGTATCCCGCTCCGTTGGAATTTTTCCGGTTTCTTCAATAATTTTTTTTAGTCTCTTAACGCTTAAGCCATCATCCGTATCGGCTCCTGCGCTATGAGATATATTCTCTTTTATTAGAGTTCCGTCAATATCGTCTGCCCCAAAAGACAAAGAAACCTGAGCTAAATTTATACCTAAATTAACAAAAAATGTTTTTATATGCTTAAAATTATCTAAATAAAGTCTAGAGACGGCTATAACTTTTAAATCATCATAACCTGAAGTTTTATTAGAATTTTTTATTGCGGTATTTTTAGGCTGGAAAGCGAATGGAATGAAAGATTGAAAACCTCCTGTAATATCTTGGGAATCTCTTAAAATTTTCAAATGATTAATTCTATCCATATAAGATTCTTTCACTCCGTAAAGCATTGATGCATTTGACCGTATACCAAGATTATGGGCTGTTTTATGAATTTCTATCCATTTTTCCGCATTTATTTTCTGCGGACACAATTTTTTTCTTAAATTATTATTAAAGATTTCGGCTCCTCCCCCGGGAAGACTTCCTAATCCATTATTTTTCAAATCAATAAAAACATTTTCAATAGATAATCCTGAAATTTTAGATAGATAATCTATTTCAACTGCGGTAAAGGCTTGGATATTAGCATAAGGAAAATTTTCTTTTATTCTTGAAAGCATTTCAAGATAATACTGATATGGCAGAGACGGATGAAGACCTCCGACTATATGTATTTCTTTAAAATTATTTTCATTAGAATAAGACCTTATAAAATTAATTATTTCATCTATATTAAAAACATATGCGTCTTTCTGGTCTTCTTTTCTGTAAAAAGCACAAAAAGCGCATTGATTAACACAAATATTAGTATAATTAATATGAATATTTACAATATAATATACATTATCACCATTTATTTTAAAATTTTTATAATTTGCAAGTTCCCCTATCGTCAAAATATCATTAGAAGAAAATAAAAATAAACCGTCTTCATCACTTATCCTTATATTATTATAAACTTTATTTTTAATAATTTCAAAGTTTGTCATTATTATTTTACTATTTTTTTTATTAATATTTTATTTTATTCATTATTTTATAAATATATCAGTTATTTTTATATTTAAAATTATATTAATTAATTATTATTAGTCTTCCCATCTTTTATAGATATTATTTTCAATTCCAAATGAATCCATTATTTTTCCTGTAATAAAATCAACCATATCGTCAATACTTTCAGGTTTATTATAAAAAGCAGGCATCGGAGGTAATATTATAGCTCCTGATCTGCTTAAAGAAAGCATATTTTTTAGATGTATATCGTTTAAAGGAGTTTCTCTAGGGGAGACAATCAACTTTTTGCGCTCTTTAAGGATAACATCCGATGCCCTTTCAATTAAATTTCCTGAGCTCCCGTTTGCAATTCTTGATAAACTACCCATAGAACAGGGAATAACAGCCATTCCTTTAATGCCAGAAGCAGAACCGCTCGATATTTTTGATTCAATAAACATTTCGTCTAAATATTCATAATTATTTTTATCGTCTATATTAAATTTTAATTTAATCTCGCTATATACATTATTATTATATATATAGTTTGTACTCGTTGCGCCATTTTTATTTTCATTGTCTAAATTTATACCGCTAAACATATTTAATTCATCTTTTATAACTTTGAAAGCGGATTTTGAAATAATCAGATAAACATAAAAATTATGCTTTATTAATTCGTATAAAAGTTTAAAACCGTATATAGAACCTGAGGCTCCTGTAATTGCGACTATATACGATTCTTTTTTCATATTTTAAACTTAAATTTTAAAATTATTATTAATTATTTGCACCTTACACATTAATACTTATCAATTTTATCAAATATAAGTCAAATATAGCTAAGTTAATTACTTGTGAATTATAAATTACTTATATTACTTATATTACTTATATTACTTATAAATTAAGTATTAATAATTATAAATTTAATACAATATAATATATTTAATAATTCATATTTACTCAATAATTTTTAATTCATTGAAAAAATATTTTACTAAAAACGCTCATGGTTATAAACAAAAAAAAGCTTAATGAGATATATCCGTTCATATTAAAAAACGCCATATCTATATTTTTTAAACTTTTATAAATTAAATAATGTTCATAAATAAAAAATCCTGCAATCAAAAATAATCCTGCAATATATAAATAATTTAGATTAAATATAAAATAAATATAAACAAGGAGAAAAAGCGTTATAAAATGGAGAACTCTTGCAATTATAACCGAATTTTTAATTCCGAATTTAGCCGGCACGGAAAAAAGACCGTGCGAAACATCAAAATCATAATCCATTATAGCATATAATATATCAAAACCCGCTCCCCATAATAATATTGCAGTTCCAAGTATTATAATTTTATAATCGATACTGCCTGTTACCGCAATCCATGCGCCTATAGGACCAAACGCCATGCTGGCTCCAAGAACAAAATGCGAAAAAAAGGTAAACCTCTTCGTAAATGAATAAAAAGTAATAAAAAGGATTACAAAGGGCGACAAAACAAAACATAAGAAATTAAGCTCATGCGCAGAAAATACTAATACGGCATAAGACAATAATCCAAAAATTATACTGTATGCCGCCGAAAGTTCGCCTTTTGGAAGCGTCCTTGACTTAGTTCTATCGTTAAGAGCATCTATTTTAGCATCTATGATGCGGTTAAAAGCCATTGCCCCGCTTCTTGCGGATGCCATAGCGATTATAACCCACAATATTTTATCATAAAAAAATCCCGTATTTATTTCTAACGGGAATTTTGCATAAAAAGCAAGCAAAAATGCGCTTAAAGCAAACGGAAGAACAAATATTGTATGGGAAAATTTTACAAGTTCTAATGTATTTTTAATTTTTTTTGATATCATAAGAAATACAAGAATAAAGAATAATTAGATATAACATTGCCTGCGTCTCTCCGATAAATTGAAGAGGATTAGGCAATAATTTTGCCTAAAAACCGTATTCTTTCCATCTATCGTCGACTAATTTTTTCATTTCCGCAGACATAACTATATCATCCGGCCATTTCCTCTTATAACCTTCGGATGCCCATTTTTTTGTTGCGTCTATTCCCATTTTAGAACCGTAATTAGGAATATCCGAAGCATGCTCTAAAACGTCAATAGGTCCTTCAACAAAAGAAACATCGCGTTTTGGGTCTATATTATTGCAAAGCCTCCATATTACTTCGCCTTGATTCTGAACATTAACATCTTCGTCAAGAACAACTATGATTTTTGTGAACATCATAAGACCCAATCCCCATATACCGTGCATTATTTTTTTTGCATGCCCCGGGTAGCTTTTTTTAATGCTTATAAAAGCGAGGTCATGAAAAATACCTTCAAAGGGCAAATTAATATCAACAATTTCAGGAAATATTTTTTTAATCGCCGGCAAAAAAAATCGTTCGGTTGCCTTGCCTATATAGCAATCTTCCATGGGAGGTTTTCCGACGATAGTAGCAGGATAAATAGCATCTTTTCTATGAGATATTAATGTTGCATGAAAAACAGGATAATAATCTTCCAATGAATAATAACCTGTATGGTCGCCGAAAGGACCTTCAATTTTTAAATCTTCTTCAGGGTCAATATATCCTTCAATGACAAATTCTGCATTAGCAGGAACATGTAAATCGTTAGTTTCGCATTTTACCAATTCTACCGCTTCTTCTCTCAAAAAACCGGCAAACATCATTTCTTCAATATCGGGAGGAAGCGGGGCGGTGGCAGAATAAATAACGGCAGGATCTGATCCTAAAACTACGGAAACAGGAATCTTCTTGCCAAGCTCTTTATATTTTCTAAAATGCCTTGCGCCGTCTTTATGAATATGCCAGTGCATTCCGCAAGTCGTGTCGTCATAAACCTGCATTCTGTACATCCCGACATTTACGGCATTAGATTCAGGGTCTTTAGTAAAAACTAACGGCAATGTGATAAAAGGACCGCCGTCTTCGGGCCATGTTTTGAGAACAGGCAGAATATCAAGCAGCGGAGGATTTTTTATTATAACTTCCTTGCATTTACCTGTTTTTACTATTTTTGGCATATAATCCGCCAATTTTTTTAATTTTGATAAAGATTTTATTTTTTCAAAAAAATTTGTAGGTATTTCGGGATCAATAATTTCAGAGACACGCTTTCCGACATCGTCAAGGCTTTCAACTTCAAAAGCCTGCAAAATTCTTTTATGGGAACCGAACATATTAATTAATACGGGAAATTTAAATCCTTTAACATTTTCAAATAATAACGCGGGTCCTTCCTGTTTAACAATTCTGTCGGCTATTTCAGGAATTTCTAAAACTCTGTTTACAGGTATGCTGATTCTTTTTAAATCATTGTTTTTATCGAGAAAATTAATAAAATCGTGCAGGTCTTTATAAGGCATTTTTGATTTTTAATATTATTTTTTTTATAATAAATTGTTATACAATAAATAAATTATATATATTATATTTTTTACAATTTAAGCAATCTCTTAAATAGTCAGCTAAATAGTCAGCTAATCGATACATTAATTACTATATTATATACTAATTAATTTTTTAACTCAACTAAATAAAAATAACCCTGATTTTATTCTTAATTGGAAGATTTTATTCTATAATTATCTTTCTAACAAGTTCTGCCTGA
>JAKACI010000083.1 GCA_021821565.1 bacterium
CTTGGTGCTATCCCTTATGTTTCTTTCAGGCTTTGTTGTTAGAAATAGTATTTTTAGTTTTTATTTTAGGGAAACAGGATAGTATTAATTGAACGTAAAATCTTTGCTTACCTTTAATGACCTTGCAAACGATACGGCAGTATTTAACTTTAGACTGCAAGGCAAAAGCTTGAACGTTATGCTTATCTTTTTTATCAAACATAGCGCTCAGATTTAATCCCGACCATTCTATATGGTCGTCTCTCCAGCGGATACCTGAAGCGTTGCTTTTAGATTCTACGGAGTTTAAACTCTTCCACTTAGATTTAAATCTCGGTTTACCGGATTTCCTAAACTGATAACGCTGAACCGACTTAAAAGCTCTTGACGATATTTTCTGAGCGGTATGCGCATCAAGATGTTCGCAGATAAAGCAGGAATTTTTACAAGCGGTTCCGTAAGATTGTAAATCGTAATCGGTAAATTTAAATAGTTCTGCGCATAATTTAAATATTTTAGTTTTATCGGGATTGTTTTTCGGCAAAGAACGGGCATATTGCCATTGTTTAGATTGTTTAATAAGTCTTAAGCGTTTTAACGCTTCGCCTAACACAGCGTTGTAGAGTTGTCTTGCGGATTCAAATCTTGTATTTAAAGATTGTTCGTCCGAAGATGTTGTTATTAGCGGTAACTCTAATATAAATGAAGTGTCTTTTAATTTATTCATATTGTTATTATATAATAAAATAAACATTAATACAAGAAAACAAACAATGGATAAGCTTCGCTGTACTTCGTTTAGCTATTTATCCCCATTACTAAAGTAAGGGGGCTTGCATAGCTATTTTTTCGGTCAAAATACTGAAAAATTTAAAAGACAAACCGCTTGTGTTAAAAGGTGGAACTGCCTTAATGCTATATTACAATCTTGACAGGTTTTCCGAAGACATTGATTTTGACACATCAGTAGATAAGGATATAAATATAACATCAGATTTAAACATAGTAGGGCATTTAAATATCGTTAAAGACACAGAAACAACTAAGAGATATAAAATAAATTTACATCCTGATAGCTCAAATAATGCATTATTCCTTAAAATTGAAATATCAAGAAGAAATAAAAATATTTCTCGTGATGATTTAGAAATTAAAGACGGTATAAAAGTTTATAAAGTTGAAAAAATAATTGATCAAAAATTAGAAGCGCTGAAAAATAGGACCACTTCAAGAGATTTATATGATGTAATTTTTCTTGCAAAAAATTATTTTGATTCTTTTAATGAAAATAATAAAATTTATTTAAAGTCTTTGTATGATAATCTTGATACCACCTTTAATATGTTTTATCAAAGTTTTGCAGAAGACGGTATATTAAAAAATAAGTTTGTTTCGGTATTGTCAGATATGGAATATTTATATAATACACATTTCACTAAATTAAACAAAGAAAAAATTGACGATTTTCTTAATAAACAGGAAGACGTTTTTAAGAAAGATTCTAATGCCGGACAAAACAAAGGTCTTAAAAGATAATCGCCTAAGTCATTTCCATATCTCTCATCCTGACCGCCATTTTTAACGCCAGATTCATTTTTGAAATTGAATCTGTTAGCTGTTAGCTTATTTTTTCCGATAAAATATAATAGAATGCTAATTATGAAATTATTAAATAAAAAACAATGTTGTTTTTGGTTACAAATACAGACAAATTGTTTATATTTGATAAAATAATTTATAATTATTATTTAATATTTAGGAGGAAAAATGAAAAGGAAATTTTTATTATCGTTTATCTTGGTGCTATCCCTTATGTTTCTTTCAGGCTGTGCTGACGGCATGGGAAATAGCCGAATTTCTAATCAATCCAACCAGACGCTTTCACGTAAAATAATTAAAGGCAAGACGACTAAATCGCAAATCAAGCAGATGTTTGGCGAACCGGAGAAGACAACTTTTAACGGTAGAGGAGATTTAATGTGGGAATATAAATATCAGCATGACCATGATACCGTGGCAGCATATATCCCTGTTGTAAATTTATTTTCTAAAGATATAAAGGGACACAATAAGACGCTGGTTATTTTATTTAATAAAGAAGGAATTGTAAAAAATTATGCATTCAGCAATTCTGCAAACAGCATATCACTTGGATTTTAAAGATACTGGCGGGGCGGCATTCTTTTTTTTATAAGTTGTCGCTTTCAAATAATTATATAATATATATCGCTTTAATTTAAACATAACCTTAAATCATCATTAGAGACTATTAAAGTTGCTTCAATATATAATAAAGACTGGATTCCCGCTTTCGCGGGAATGACACCCGTCGGGTTAAAATTAAATCCTCTAAAAGTCATTCCTGCGAAAGCGGGTACGCTTTAAAGCCGTCGGCATTTAGACGGCTCATCCAGAAAAATAAATTTCTAACGGTGATTTAAGGACATAAATATCAATAAAGGACAGCGTTAAAAATAACCGCCCAATATACAATAAGATTATGTTAATATTGCAATAAATAAAAATGTAAAAATATAATACTTACCTCGTCTTGCTCGCATGGATAAAAAATTAGAATCGATAAAAAATTTGATTGATTTATTTATAGCATTAGGACACGAACAAGCATCAAATAATGATATAATCAAGCTCAAATTATATATTCAGCAGGACGGCATAAGTCTTTATTCAGGTGAACCTATAGAGTTATATAGATTATTTGAAAATGATTATTGTCAGATAGACCATATATTGCCGATATCTAAATCTAATAACAATATGTTTACCAATAAAACATTATGTTTTGCCGAAGAAAATCAAGATAAAGGCGACACACTACCGTTTCAATGGATGTCAAACAGAAAAAAGTTCACTGAGTTTAAAAAAAGAGTTATGAAAATAAGAGATGTAATAGGATTTGAAAAAGTAAATAATTTTTTTGCGGATAGAATATGATAGAATAGAGCGGTTAAGCCAATATTCAATTTTATGATTTTTGGAATTATTATATTATTATGATGTGAGATGTCTGTATATTTAAAAATATTATATTTATTGATAAAATAAAAAATAAAAATAAATATTAGTTATTATCTTCATGATAAAATATTTTTTTTATCTACGTAAATACCGTACCTTTTATTATATTTGCCTATTTTTGAAATTTTATAAACCGCAAATTCAAAAGGATTTAAATGCTGTTTTAATGTTTTATTTATTTTTGATATATTCTGGCTGAAAAAATCTTCTCCCTTCCCGTCATTTTTAAAAGATTCTTGTAATCGGTCGTATTGTCCGCTATTTTCCGAATAAATAATATTATAAAATCCTAAAAGACTTTTATATGCTTCCTGAGAACGCATTTCATTCAATGACATATAGCAATCCGTGCAGTCGCCGCAAAATTCTTGAACGCATTTCTTTTTTAAAGATAAAAAAAGATTATAAATGCAAATTTCAATCGGTTTTAAGATAACTTTTTTACTTCCTAAAAGCAGCGCACGATTTTTTAGATCTATAGATATAAGCTTTGTGCCGCAATAATCTACTTTTTTTTGAACAATGCTGACAAGGTCATCGTAAAATAATTCATCTTTAATATTTAAAAAATTTCTTAGTCTGACAAATATTATTTCGGAACATACTATTTTAGCGTCTTTAGTGTTGATAATTTTGATAATTTTTCCGTTTTTATCTTTTATTTCAATATTTTTTGGAGCAGGCGGGATATAGAAAAAATCTTTTATAGATTCAAAATCCGGCGATACTAACGTATGAGAAAGTATATCCTGCTCTCTGCCGTAAAGCTGCAAACCAAGAGATAAATATACGCTCATGGTTTTTCTTCCTCCGGCGATAGAGCATATGATTTTTGTGTTATTATCAATAGTCAGATTTTTTACATAATTTACTATTTCGTTGCCGATAATAGCGCTATCCATATCTGTGGCAATATCATTGATACATGAGTCTCCGCCAAGCTGTATAACCGAATTTTCGTCAAACTTTATTTTGTTAAAGCCAATATTACAATCTGATAAAAATTTGTAAAACGCCCCATCTTTCCTATTTAAAAGTGAATCGACAATGATATCTTTCCCCTTCTGAGTCGTGAGGACATTAATTTCATCTATCCATATCGGCGGTTTTTTCTCAATCAGATAATAATATAATGTTTCCGTAATAATCTGGGGAGTGAGTCCCGCAACGCATACTAATATGGTTTTCATAATAATTTTACCTACAATAATAATTACCGGATAGTTAAATGGTTGTTGTAGTGAACTCTATTACTAATATCCATTAATAAATATTATCATAACAATATATGAAATTATTGAATAAAAAACAATATTGTTTTTGATTACAAATATTTGAAAGTTATATATATTAAAACAATGTTAATGCGATGAATATTTAACAATATATGTTGAAATTATATGTTGAAATTGGATAATTCAATAATTTTTTTAAAAAATTGGCAATTAAGTTGAATTACATTAAATTAAATTAATTATTTAGGAGGAATGAGAATGAAAAAAATTCTATTTTTATCTGTGTTGACGTTATTTTTTGCATTGACTGCATTTTCAGTAAAAACGGCGTTCGCGTCAAATTTGTATTACAATAATTATTATCTCGGTTTAAACGGGGGATTGGCTGATACGAGTCTAAGCGGAATATCTTCAAAATCCGGCGGGACTTATAATCTTACGTTCGGTAAAAATTTCAATATTAACAAAATGATTATAGGAGGCGGTGTTTTTCTCGGATATGCCGATAACGGCTCATATTCGTATTCTAACGCAAGCGCGAGTCTTCACTCTGCATATTACGGAATATTTTTAAAAGGAGGCTATGATTATCATAATATTATGCCTTTCGTAAAATTAGGCTATATAGATTACGCATTTGTCGGAACTTCCAACACCGGTACATATTGTTTTGATATTGAAGGCAGTACTGAATGCAGCAATGCCAGCTATGTATCTAATATGAGTTCCGAAGGCGGACTCTTATACGGCGCAGGAGTTGAATATATGTTTAATCCAAACTGGGGAGTAACGGCTCAATATTTTGGCGGGGCACTGTCTGGCAGCGATAAAGTCAACAACTTTACGGTGGGAGTAGATTTTAATTTTTAACTTTATAATTATTTTTAATTAATTATAGACGCTTAACTTTTTTATTATAATATTTATTATTATAGTAAAATATGCGGAAAACTAATTGGATATTTTTTGGCGGGCGATTTTTAAAACAGATTTATTTTTAAAAATCGTCATCGCCGAAATTACTGTCAAAGTCGTTGTCGTCGTTCAATCCGCTATTATTAAAACCATTGTTATCGAAGGTATCGTTATTATTATTCCCAAAATCATCATCGTTATTAATATCGCTATTATTAAAATTATCGTTGTCCGTGCCGAAAGGATTTCCATTTACGTCTATTCCGCTATCGTCAATCATTGGAAGGCCGGTCGCAGGATTTATTTCCGGATCGTCATTATTGTTATTGCTGTCAAACCAGTTGTCGAACATGTTTTTAAATATACCCATGATAAATATTCTCCTTGTTTTTATAATTTGGTTTAAAGTTTACAATTAACTTAAAGTTTATAATTAGTTTAAAACCCTTGATTAAATTTTATAACAATTATATTAAAAGTCAAATTTCAACAAAATAAATGCAATTAAAAAATATATTTGGTATAATTAAATAATATTATGAGTAAAATTATATGTAATATATACAGCAGATAACGTTAAAAATGTATAAAAAGATTATAACAGATTACCTCAAATCCAAAATACAAAGTCTTCGGACAGTGATTATATTTGGCAGTTTTGCAAATAATTCCGAAAACAGATGCAGCGATATAGATATAGCATTTTTATCTTCAAAAAAAATTTCAAATATACTAAAGATGGGAATTGCAGGAAGAATTAGCCTTAATAATTGTAAAAATAAAAAACAAGAAAACTGCTTGACATTATTCAATAAAAAAATATACATATTAATAATACAATATTATTTTATTATATATTTATACAAATAATATTAAAAATTATTTATTAATAATCCCTCAATTCTTAAATAATGAATAAATTAATTAAATTACTAAAAAATCATAAAGATTATATAATTTTAAGTATTCTAATTAGTTTATGGCTTATTGTGCTTGGAATACTAAGTGTTTATTTTGCAAATATAATAGATGTTTTATCCCGATATTTATTCCATTTTGTAAGTAAAAATATCGTATTAATTCTTATTATTAAATCGTTAATTATAATTTGCATTATCATTTTGCTAATTTATTTAATATTTAAAAATAAAAAAAGATTTAAATTTTATAGTATCGCCAATGAACAAAATCTCGGTGAAAATAAATTTAAAGCAATTGTTTTGCCGATATCATTATTTAGAGATTATAATCAATTAAAGATTGAAGAGAATGGACAAGAAATTTCAATAAAATTTAAGGATAATTTTAGTTTTCAAATTAAAAATGGCGAAAACTATGATATAGACTGCATAAATAATTTTTTTAATGAAATAAAAAAATTTGAAAAATTAAAACAAAATAGATTAGGATTTAATTGGGAAGTTCCTTTAAAAATTATTTATAAAATAAAAAAAAATCAAACTAAATGTCCAGATTGTTTAAAGTATATTGTATTATTAGGTACTGAAGGTCAATTAAGCTCAAACCCTTTCAATAATAATATGCGGCAAAATAACGATTTTAATTCAAGTAATAATAGTAATGACAATAGTTCTTACCCGCAATTAGATAAATTAGAAAAGCTGATGAAGATTTTTTTCTCTAATCATTCTGATAATAACAATGATATCAAAATCATTTAATTTTCT
>JAKACI010000084.1 GCA_021821565.1 bacterium
TAAAATCAAAACCGAAGCGTTTAAATAAATTAGTATAGGCTTTTTTCATCTTTCTATAGCTTTCATCTAATCCTTCGCTGTCAATGTCAAAACTGTAAGCATCTTTCATGATAAACTCTTTAGCCCGCATAAGCCCATATCTCGGACGCATTTCATCTCTAAATTTTAAATGTATCTGATATAATGTAAGCGGAAGTTCTTTGTAAGAATGCATATTTTTGCCCACTAAATCGGTAATAACCTCTTCATAAGTAGGAGCAAGGCAAAAATCTCTATCCTGTCTGTCTTTGAATCTTAATAATTCTTTGCCGTAATCTTTATCTCTGCCTGATTGTTTCCATAACTCAAGAGGCTGAACAAACGGCATTGAAAGTTCAATCGCTCCTGCATTATTCATTTCTTCTCTTATTATATTTTCTAATTTTTTTAATGATTTATATCCTAAAGGAAGGTAAGCGTAAATTCCGCCCGAAAGCTGTCTTATATAGCCTGCCCTCAGCATAAGTTTATGGCTTTGCAGCACTGCTTCTTTTGGGTCTTCTTTTAAAGAAGGTATAAAAAATTGCGAATATCTCATATAATCTTTTCTCCCGTTATCTTTTCAATCTCATTTATTAAAGCATTCATCACTTCATTATTATTATATTTTCCTACAATTTTTCCTTTTGAAAACAATACCGATTTTTCTTTTCCGCCTGCTATGCCCACATCGGCGTGCATTGATTCGCCGGGACCGTTAACGACGCATCCCATAATTGCAACTTTAATATTAGATTTCATTGACGAAGTTTTTCTTTCCGCTTCCTTTGCAAAACCGACGATATCAATTTCAGCTCTGCCGCATGTAGGACAGGAAATAAGTTCTACGCCTTCTTTTCTTAAACCTAAATCTCTTAAAATATGAAAACCTGCTATTACTTCAGTCACAGGATTATCGCTTAGCGAAACCCTTATAGTGTCCCCTATTCCTTTATAAAGCAAAATGCCTATGCCTATGCCTGACTTTATCGCTCCTGAGAATATCGTTCCTGCTTCGGTAATACCCACATGCAAAGGATATTCTACTTCATCGCTTAATAATTCATAAGCTTTAACCGTAGTCAATACATCGGTCGATTTTAAAGATATTTTAATATCGTAAAATGATTCTTTTTCTAATATATTAATATGATTAAGAGCGCTCTCTAACATAGCCTGCGAAAAATCCCCGTTATATTTATCAAGCATACCTTTTTCAATAGAACCTGAATTCACGCCTATTCTAATAGGAATTTCATTGTCTTTGCAAGCTTTAATTACTTCTTTGACTTTTATCTTATCACCTATATTTCCGGGATTTATTCTTAAGCCTGCAATACCTGCTTTAATAGATTTTAATGCTAAAATATGATTAAAATGAATATCTGCAATGACTGGAATATTAACATTTTTAATTATTGTTTTAAGAGATTCGGCTGCTTCATCGGTATTAACGGTTACCCGAACTATGTCGCATCTGTATTTTTCTATTGCTTGTATTTGAGAAATTGTTGATCCGGTATCTTCCGTATATGTATTGGTCATCGTCTGCACAGAGATAGGATTATCTCCGCCGATAAAGACATTTCCGACTTTAATCGTTTTAGTATGCTTTCTTTTAATCATTTTTTGATAAATTTATATTACATTCAAATTTTAATAAATAGTAATAAATAGAGACGGCTGCCGTTTCATTATTATTAATATATTGTTAATATATCATCTTATAACCCTAAATTGCCGATAGAAAATTATTTTTTAGTTTCTATCTAGATGGATGAGCCGTCTAAATGCCGACGGCTTTAAATCGTACCTGCATACACAGGAATGACTTTGCGGGTATTTAAGTTTTCACCCGACGGGTGTCATTCCCGCGTAAGCGGGAATCTAATGTCCTATATAACTTTAAAGCTATTTTAACAATCTCTATCGGCAATTTTGGGATATAGAATGTTATTATTAATTTTAATTGATAATAATAAAATATATACTGCTTCAATACTTTAATAAATCAATAATAAAATGACGGATGCTTCTACTATTTTAACCTATTTTTATTTTATATTTCCTGTATTTCCTGTATTAAAGCAAATCTTATGGCATTTATTTCAATTTTATCTTTTTATCTTACTACATCATAATAAGATGGCGGTTTAATAAAATAACCTTTCGTCCATTCTAATGTTATTTTTAAATAACCCGCAGTTTCAAATCTTCTCATTGAAGTAATGGCGCTGATATCTCTAAAATACTTAAATTTAGCATGATTTTTTAAAGCTAACTTAATAAATTTTAGATCTTCGCCTACAGGCATCTTTTCATCAAAGCCTTTAACTTTATTATACATTTCTTTATGGCAGAATATAAGGGCCATTGAAGTTTTTGAAATTATATGAGCGATATTGTTGCAAAACATAAAAATTCTTGCTTTTAATGATTGAATATCGGGATAAAGTTTAGAAGTTCCGATACTATTTGGTTTATTTTTTAACGAATCTAATTTCTTGATAAAACCGTCGTTTAAGAGAGTATCGGCATCTAAAAACAACATGACGTCACCCCTTGATGATTTTGCTCCGATATTTCTGGCTTCAGATACTCCGCTAAAATTTCCTGTTATTAGATTTACTTTAGGATAGCGGCTTACTATAAACTCTGTTTTATCTTTGCCTTTGCTTACAATCACAATTATTTCGCATAGAGTTTGGTCTGTGGAAATGACTTTTAAGTCTGTATTTTTGTCTATATATATTATATCTTTCTGATTTAAAATTTTTTCTAAAGAAACGCCTATATATTTTTCCTCTTCATGAGCAGGTATAATTATAGAAATCATAATTTTTAATTTTTTAAAATTTTAATTAATTTTTTTTATTTAGATTTTTAAAAAATATCTTATCTTTTATTAATTTTTTATTTTTATTTGATTTATTTTAAAATTGCATTATTTTGTTTTATCTTATATTATTTTATTTAATAATTTGTCATATATTAATTTAATTACTTTTTTAAATTACTATATAATTATTTGTTAAAGTTAAAATAATAAACCTTCTCTCTCCTATTCCATAAATTATATCTATTTATTAATTTTTAAAATTCATCGTCTGATTAATTATGGCTTAGACCTATTTCTCTAAATAAATTTTCTACACTTTCATCGGTCTTCCATGGAGGCGTAAACCCTAAATAACTTTTTGCTGTTTCTATATCTATGTTTATATTAAGATTTTTTTGTTTTTGCGAATAAAATTTACCTGTTTTTCTTAAATGATGAGCAAGATATAGTTGCTCAGTTTGACCCGGGGTCGGTATAAAAAAAGCTTTTTTTCCGATTTCTGCAACATCCATTATAGTTGTATAACCGGATCTTGAAACTACCATTTTTGACCTGTTCATTAATTCATCTCTTCTTTTTTTTTCAAGAAAAGAATAAATAACGGTATTACCGTAAGTTTCCTTTTTATACTCTCCCGGTTTACCTAATGATACGGCAATATTACCTTTTAAATGTTTCAACTGAGGCAAGATTTGATTCTCTAATATAGTTCTTGTAGGTTCTGGACCTGATATAGAAAAAAGATAATCAATATCTTCTTTAATGTTAATTTGTTCAAAATCAGATAAAATCCCTATATATTTTACTTTATCATTATTAAAATAACGCAAATTATGAGACAAAGCGCCTGATAAAGAATTATTTTCATAATCTGGAATTATTATTTTATTGAATTTATTTAAAAGAAAATGATTTAAGTATTCAGTGATAATTTCAGCAGGCAATATTCTAAAAGGGGCGATAAATCGCGGTTGATGAAATATTAAATAGGACGGGGCATCGTGCGAATAAGAGCCAAACCTTGAATCTGAAATTATTATATCAATTTTTCTTTCTTTAACTAAGTTTGCTACTTCAATATTTTCTTGCTTTATTACATTTAAAATAGCAGGCGCGGTTTTTAAAAATCTTAAAGCAAAACCTGTCTTCTCTGAATAAGGTGAGGGATATTCCGTTGAGGCTATAAACTCGCAATTATTATGGAGTTCAGATTTTAAAAGAGCGAGGCTTCTTCCGTCGGTGTATATAATAACCTCATTTGATTCATTAACCAAACGTCTTATCACGGGCAACGATCTGGTAGCATGCCCTAAACCCCAGCTGCACAGAGAATAAAATATTTTCATATTTTTTCTATATTATCATTATCTTTTTTAAAAAGATGTATTCCATAATTAGGTAGAATAATAAAAGAAAACCCTACAATAGTAAGATTTATAATTCTCATAATAAGGCTAAATGTAAGTCCTATATCAGAACCCATACCGAGCAAATCAAATAATCCTACTTGCGAAAGTTCATAAGTTCCTGCGGAACCTGGTGCCAAGGGCAAAGCAAAAACAAGCATAGACACCGAAAACACAAGAAGTGTTCTAGAAAAACCCATATTTATTCCCAGATAATGAACAAGAAGCCATATCTGCAAAATAAGAATTATCGTAACCAATAAACTAAGAAACACGCTGAGCAAAAGATATTTAACACCTTTTGTAAAAAAAAAATGCATTTCTTTTTCTAATTCGTTAATGTGCGATGTAATCTTAGTTATTATTTTATTTAAAAACTTAATTTTTGATAAATTAATTAGAATTTTTGTAAAAAATCTATTATCTATTATAGGATTTAATAAAAAAAATAATGTCATTATACCGATAAAAATACCTGCAATAAATAAAAAAACCCATATTTCCGGCGGCAGATAAAAGTATTTGAATCCTAGAATAAGTCCGAGATAAATAAATAATAAAAAAACTGAAAATTCTACAACTTTTGATGCAAGTCCTGCAGAAAACCCCTGCTTAAATTCTAATCCTTTTTTTTTCTTAAGTATCAGAGCCATGACGGCATCGCCGCCTATAAATCCTGCCAATAAACCTGAAGGAGCAATATAATTAGCACTAAATCCTATAATTTTAATAAACAACAAATTTAATAAATCAATTTTTACATTATACACATTAAGAGCATTATTTATGGATAATGCAGAAAAAAACAAAGCAAGTATAGAAAAAAAGATTAAAATAATACAATCCTCAATGCTTATATGATCAATTGTTCTTAAAATACTTGCAGGACCTATTATTAGAATAAGAATAGCAATTAGAATCAAACTAACTACTCCGGATATTATAAAAGTCTTATTCAATAAATAATCTCCTTAAAAGTTTATAACTATTAAAATCTTTATATCTCCTCTCTTATATTTTATATAATACTATCAAAAGATTTTCTTAAAGGCAATATTCACAGTTTTTCAGAATACCACATCGGAACACCGCAAAAAGCGCATCCTATCTTTTCTACCTTATGCTCTACTGCAATAGATTTAATTTCTTTTAAAGCCATTTTTCTATATTGTATGGCGTCTTCCGCCATTTTACTTACAATAGTCTTAGCTTCGTCTGCGGAGCATATTCCCGAGTATTCCATAATTACTCCGAAACCGTCTTCTTCTGTTATGGCGATAGCAATAGACGCTGCAATAATTTCATTCTTTTTATCACTGACGATAGAGCCGTATGCAATAGGTACTAAAGAACCTCTGCTATAATTAATTTTACTCACAAACTTAGTGTCTGGGGGCAGTATTGAACTCAGCCTTATAAGATTAGTATTACCTACCCCTGCATTTAAAATAGCTATGTCAAAAGCGTTTAATTTAGAGGTTCCTTCGGAAGCTCCGCTAACCATTGTATATATATCAGGCGTATTTAACAACATGCTTTATTTGCTCCTTTTCATATAATATATATAAAATAATAAATTTTTTATTTACCCATGCCTATAATAATTTCTCTAATCAGTTTTGCGGCAATAGCCGACGTCCTGTCTGATATATCAGTGGGCGGACATACTTCTACTAAATCAACCCCTACTACATCAAGCTGGGAGATTATTAAATATATAGAGTCTAAAAGCTCTCTTGAAGATATTCCTCCAGCCTCGAGATAACCTGTTCCAGGAGCAAATGCAGGATCTAAAATATCTATATCTATAGTTAAATATATAGGTTTATTTTTAAATGAGCCGATAACTTTTTTCAAGGGTTCAAGAACATCATTTTTGAATAAGTGAGTATGTTCTTTTGCAAATTCAAACTCTTCAAAAGAACCTGACCTGATGCCGAATTGATATAAATTTCCTTCTTCTATTAATTCATAGACTCTTTTAATTACAGTTGCGTGAGAATATGTTTCGTTGCTCCATTCATCCCTTAAATCGGTGTGAGCATCAATATGAATAACCGTAATATTGGGATATTTTTTAACATATTGGCTTACAATCGGCAATGTTATAAGATGATCGCCTCCTATGCTTATTATCTTTTTACCGTCTATTATAAATTTATTTGAAATATTTTCTATTAATGCAAGACTCTTATTCAAATTACCCCACGGCAAAACCAAATCTCCCGCATCATGGAATTTTGAATCAATAGTGCCGCTTAATATCGGACTGTAATTTTCTAAGGTGAGAGAAAGTTCCCTGACTTTTTTTGGGGCAAATCTCGAGCCTGGAATGTTACTTGCGGTATAATCCATTGGAATACCCAGAATAACAATATCGGAATTTCCGTAAGAAGTATTGTCGTTAAAAAAAGATGAAGTTTTTACGATTAATTTACTATCATAGTAATCTAATTCTTGTATTCTTATTCCTACAAATTCATTTTCGTTGTTCATGGCTTAATT
>JAKACI010000085.1 GCA_021821565.1 bacterium
TATATTTAATGTAATTTATTAATTATAAAGCTGTTTGTTTTTGAGTTATAATCAGCATATTTAAATCTTATAAGATTGATTGATATATATTTTATTTATGAGTAATATTTCTTGAATTAAGCTGAACAAGATTTTCAATGTAACTTCTTTTTTTTGTCATAGCATCGTTTTCCATCATTTTTTTATAAATAGCAACGGCATTTTCAGGCTTGCCTATCATAGTATAAATAGAAGCTTCTTCAAGCATTGCATATTCTTGAAGTTTCACGTCGTTTATTTTAGCCATTTTTTTTAGATAATTAATAGCTTCTAAGCTATTTTTCTGATTTAATTCAGCCGTTACAATATTGCTGTAAGCTAAATAGCTGATATTATTTTTATGAGGGATAGGATAACGGTCGGTATATTTCTTAAAATATTCTATAGACTTTTTATAGTTTCTTAATAATAAATAATCGGAGCCTATATAAAAATTTGAAATAACTTCAGCTTTAGTGCCGTTATATTTTGTTTTTAGCTGTTTTAGGATAATGATAGATTTTTTTATATTTTTTAAATTTCCGGTTTTTGAAGTTCCTACCGAAAGATAAAGTCTGACTCCTTTTCCTAATAAAGCATAGGCTTTATTCTCTTTATAACCGTTATAATATCTATATCCTAATATACCTCCTATTACAATCAAAACGCCGATGCAAAAAAAAATAATAAATATCTTATGCTTCTTAAAAAAACCTTCTAAGTCAATCGCCATGTTTTATCGTCCTTATTAATTTTTATTTTTATTAATTTTTTTTAATATTTTTCGGCTAAAGCTTTAGCGTTATTTTTTATTTCTTCTAACTCCTTTATATTAAGACCTGCCCCAAATGCAATATTGTTATAGATATTTTCATCTAAAATATCGTCGGGTGAATGTGCATCGCTGGAAATTATTAATTTTGCGCCTGTGCGTCTGGCAATTTGAAAAACAAGACCGTTTGACAAACAATGTCCTTTTCTATAAGTCAGCTCAAGATAGATGTTTTTATTTTTAGCTATTAGAGCTTCTTCTTCGGTTAATAATCCCGGATGCGCCAGAATATCAATGTCTTCATTTAATGCCGCTAAATTAGTTCCTTTTTCAACAGGTTCGCTTAAAGTTTCGCCATGAACTACGATTATTTTAGCGCCTGATTTTCTTGCCAAATTGACGGCTTCGCCGATTAAAGAAGGAGGCATATGTGTAATCTCAACGCCCGGCAATACTCTAAATTGATTATTATTTTTAATATTTTCAGTATTAATTCTATCACTTATTTTAATAATATTTGACAATATAAATTCAATATTGGAAAAATCGGCGTGATCTGTAATCGCCAGGGTAGTTATACCTGAATAAAACGCTCTTCTTATGAGTTCCGACGGTACTAACTCGCCGTCTGAAAATAATGTATGGGTATGAAAATCTGCTATCAAATAATTTCTCCGTATAATTTATTATTTATAACTTCAGTTATTTTAACTTTAGTGGCATTATTTTCAAAATTATAAAAATTTGATTCCGATAGCGTCATTTTTTTCATTTCAAAATTTTTTAAATATACTGCCCTTTCGTTTAAAGTAATTCCTTTATATAATATTCCTTTATTAATTATTTCTGAATTATAGTCATCATTTTCCTGTATTTTTTCTATTATAACATCATAATTCTTTCCTATCAATTTATTTAAAGATAAAGCAAAAATATTTTTTTGCAAATCAAATAATTTATTTAATCTTTCTTTTTTTGTATTTAAAGGGATATTATAATCTCTGTAATTTAAAGCTGCGGTAAAAGGTCTCGGCGAATATTTAAATCCGTAAATAAATTCAAACTCTATTTCTTTTATTAAAGACAAAGTTAATTCAAAATCTTCTTCCGACTCCCCCGGAAAGCCTACAATTATGTCGGTTGATAATAATATTTCGGTATAACTCGATTTAATTTTTTTTATAAGATTCAAATAATGGTTTCTGTCATAACCTCTGTTCATTAATTTTAATATTCTATCGGAACCTGATTGAACCGGCAAATGCAAACATTTTGATATTTTATCTTCTTTTCCGATTAAATCAATTACTTCATCGCTCATATCCTTAGGATGAGATGTCAAAAATTTTATTTTCTTTATATTTTTATTTTCTGCAATTTTTTTTAAAAGATATATAAAATCATAATCAGGATTATCCGGAGATTTATAAGAATTTACATTTTGCCCTAATAAAACAATTTCTTGAACATTTTTTTGAGCATATTTTTCAACGGTGTTAAGTAAAATATTTAAAGGAATAGATTTTTCTCTTCCCCTGACATGCGGAACTATGCAATAGCTGCAGTAATTATCGCACCCCTCCGTTATTTTTAAATATTCCGTATAATTTAATGCACCTTTTTTTTCAGACCTTTGATTGAAAGATTTTTCTATCCTTTTGTAATAACTTTCGTTTTTAAATTTATTTGTGTATAAATTTTCAATATTTTTATTTTTATTATTTATATCGGCTTTGTCGTCTTCATCATTGCAAACGATTATATCATTTTCTGCATTGTTCTCTATGCTATTACCTATATTATTATTATTATTTATAGTATTGCTTATTATATTGTTATTGATGCTATTAAATAAAATTTTAAATTCTTTTTCAAGTATATCGGGAATAGATAAAATATCTTCCGGACTTACATAATAATTTATATGTAAGTCTTTTTTTGTTTTATTATTTTTTGTTTTATTTTTATTTAAATTTATTTTTTGTTTAATCTTTTGTTGAGCATAACATCCCGCAAGTATTATTTTTTTATTTTTATCTATACGACCGATATCGGACATTATTTTATGATCTGCATTGTCTCTGACGCTGCAAGTATTTAAAATTATAATATTTGCATCGTTTAAAGAAGACGCCTTTTTGAATCCTTTAAAAATTAGGCTCTCTTCAAGCAAGGACGAATCGTGAAAATTCATCTGGCAGCCATAAGTTTTAATGTAAAACTTGAGAGTTTCCGCCGACATAAGTTTACTCAATGTAATAATGCAAATAAGTTAAATAAATTAAATAAATAAGAAAGAAAAGAAAATTTAAATATTTTCTTTTATGAGGTTGTTTTTGCAGATTTTACTCATTTTAAAAAACGGTACTAATTTTTCTTTTACTTTAATATTTTCTCCTGTTTTTGGATTTCTTCCGTCATATGTTTTATATTCTTTTATTTTAAAGCTTCCAAAACCTCTTATTTCTATTCTTCTTTGTTGAACGATGGCTTCTATCATAGTTTCTAATATAGAGTTCACGATTGCTTCTGCTAACTTGGCGGAAATTTTATTTTGCTCCGCAAATAATTCTATAAATTCCGCTTTGTTCATACTCACCTCTAAATATTAAATGATATATGCAGTAAAATAATTTATTAATTTTAATAATTTAAATCAAACTGAATTATTGCTAAAAATCAATAATACCGCAAGATAATTTGCTAAGTTTATTATATTATCATATAAGAACGTCAGGGTCAACATCTATAACAATTTTTCTAGAGATAAAAAATTTATTAAGTTCAGATTTATTTTTAATGATATCTACAAAGTTATGCATATATGAAATATTTTTTTCACCTGATATTAAAGGTGATTTTATAATTATTTGAAATCTAAAATTATTATTTAACTTAGAAATTGGACAGGGGGTAGGACCTAGAACGGAAATTTTCTTAAATTCGGTATTTTCTATGATTGTTTTGCTTATTATTTTTTTTAAAAAAAATGCTCTTTCCTGTAATTTATCAAAATCTTTATCAGTTAATCTCAGCGCAATAATTTTAGCATAAGGAGGATAAGAATATTCTTTTCTTAAACTTAGTTCTTTTTCAAAAAATCCTTTAATATCATATTTTGATGCGTATTGAATAACGTAGTTTGCGCTATTGAAGGTTTGAAAAATTACATTTCCGGGCATATCCCCCCTCCCAGCTCTTCCGGATACCTGCATTAGCATTTGAAAAGTTTTTTCGGCGCTTCTAAAGTCGGGAATATTTAAAAGACTATCTGCTGAAATTACGACAACCAAACCTACATTTGGGAAATCATGACCTTTTGCTATTATTTGAGTACCGATAAGTATATCTATCATACCGTTATTCATTTTATTGAAAATATCCGAACCTATTTTTTTATTTCTGCCGATATCCGAATCTATTCTTGCGATTTTAGCGCTATTTCCAAATAATTCATTTACTTTATCTTCTAATTTTTGTATGCCTATTCCATAGGGCTCTATATTATCGCTTAAACATTCAGGGCATAGCTTTGGAACTTCTTCCGCATAATTACAGTAATGACATTTTAGAAAACTTTTTTCATAGTTTTTTCCTTTATGGTATACCATAGAAACAGCGCAGTTTTTGCAAATAAATTGATGGCCGCATGATTTACATATAATAAAAGTTGAAAATCCGCGCCTGTTTAAAAATAATAGCACCTGTCTTTTTTGATTTACATTTTCTATAGTTTCATTTCTTGAAATTTCCGAAAGCATTTCATCGCTGAAATTTTTATTATTATTATTATTTAAATTATTTGATTTAAATTCATTTTTTAAATCAATAATTTTAATTTCAGGAAGAGATCTGCCTGAAACTCTTTCTTTTATGTTAATGTACTTATATTTTTTTATTATTTTTGCGTTGTAAAATGATTCTAATGAAGGGGTCGCAGAACCTAAGACTGCAACCGAATTACTTTTTTTTGCGAGCATAACGGCTAAGTCTCTTGCATTATACAAAAATTCCGATTCTTGCTTATATGAGCTGTCATGCTCTTCATCTACAATAATAAGTCCCGGTTCAATTAATGGAGCAAAAATAGCAGATCTGGCGCCTAAAACTATTTTGATTTCTCCTGATAATATTTTAAACCAGTTAATTAATTTTTCTTTTCTTGCAATTTTACTATGAAATATTGCAAATTCATGAGGGCTTAACATTTTTGAAAATCTTTTCCTCATTATATCAATAAATTGATTTGTAATATATATTTCAGGAACAATAATAATAACTTGCTTATTTAAACTTAAAGTATATTCTAATATGTTAAGATAAATCTCGGTTTTTCCGCTTGCAGTTACGCCATGCAGTAAAAATGTTTTATAAAAATTTTCCTTAATTGGTTCTTTAATGATTTCAATAGCATTTATCTGGTCTTCGGTTAATTTTAAATAATAGGCAGTATCTGTTATAGAGATTGCAGAGTAAATGACCGTCGAAGAAATAGATGGGGGAATAACGGAAACGGCGGTAAAATTACTATTGATGCTATTGCTGCTATTGTTATTATTCTCTTTTGGAGTATTACTACTAATATTGCTTTTATTTAAATTTTTATTATTTTTATTGTTATATTCGGCATAGACATCTAATAGATGAAAATTTTTTGCATCTATTGACGGCAATGCCGCATCTAAAACACGCGCTATACTTTCGTGATAATACGATGCAAGCCAATTATAAAAATTTAGATGATTTTGATTAAAAAATGAATTTTTAGAAATAGATATTATTTTTTTTAAATTAGAATTCTTTGATTGATACGACGAATTTACCGAAGATATAAATCCATATGTTTTTCTGCTCTTTAGCGGTACTATTACAGGTGCGCCGATTTGCAAAAGATTTAGGAATACTTCCGGCACTAAATAGGTCAATGCATAATCCAACCCGCTTTTGGGCACTATTATTTCGGCTTTAGCTTCACTCATGCATATAATTATAATTCATTATCTTAAAAATTGAAATAAATAACAAAACAAAATTTAAAGTTATTTACATTGCAAATCATACATAAATAAAAAAGCCTCATCCGAAAAGACGAGGCTTTTTCACATTTAAATAAATTAATTATATTTATTTAATTATTTATAACTGAATGAATCTCCTTTTTACTTTCGTCTTTTTTTCCTCCTTCAAGCGGATATAATTGTCTTCTGTAATATTCTTCTTCATGAAGTTCAATTTTTTCTCCGTCTTTTGTTATGAAAAACTTTCCGTTACCAAATTCTTCAGACCAGACTTTATCGGCTATTTCTGCATAAGATGAAGAGTAATTATCCATATCGTCTTTTAGAGCCGTTATTATTGACTCTCCCCCTTCCTGCGCAGCTTTGGCATTACCGATAGCAACAACTTTTCTTAGAATTTGCGGGTGATCAATAATCATACACGGACGGAGTCTGTTTTTTATTTTAATCTGTTCGCTTCTTATAGAATTAAAATATGTTGAATTTAATATTTCTTCTATTGATTTATCAAATACGTTATCTACTGCAAATTGAGCAAATACGCACGGCTCTACTCCGCCGTTAGCATTTATATGTAAATAAACTCTACCGCCGGAAAGACATCCGTGAGACAGCACTCCGTCATTCCAAAAATCGGCAGCTACAATAGGTTTAGATTCTCTTATTTCCACTACTCTTTTTCTTCTATAATTTCTTTGTTCAGGGGTCGGCATTAATTTAATGTCGGGTTCTCTTCCGATAGGTATATAATTGAAATACCACCCTAAAAAACATCCCTGCTTAATATAAAAATCAATAAATTCA
>JAKACI010000086.1 GCA_021821565.1 bacterium
TACGCATGAACTTCCTACAGGCAGATTTATCAGTCCTATCGGTAAAATTACGGCAACGCAAAATTTTCCGACCAATGTAAAAGTTTGTAAAAACTATATTATTGTTGTTAGCAATCCATCAAAAAAAATCCAAAAATTAACATTATATAACAGAAAAAATTTAAAACCTATTGCAGTTCTGGAAGCTTTTGAGGGAAGAAATAATGTTGAATATAACGGTCCTATAATAGAATTTGTACAGCCGTCTGATTTAAAAAAATATCCTGACTATGATGCATATTCTAATCAATTTGCTAGTTATTATATTTCTATACCTTATTCTAAAATTCCGACCACCGTTATAACCCACCAGAGTTTTTTTCAGGGTCTTACGGTAAGCAAAAACGGAACAATTTACGCTGCTGGCGGAGTAACAGGCAATATTTTGGCGGTTAAATACATAAAAGGCAGGCTTAAAGCTTTAAAAAGCTATCATCTTAAATGGCAGAGTTTTCCAAGGAATCAATATCCTTATCAGTATCAAGGTCACGAAAATATACACCCTTATCTTTTTTATCCCGACTATGTTACGCTGTCAAAAAATCAGAAGTCTATTTATGCAACAGGTCTGCTTTCAAATTCAATAGCTAAAATAAACTTAAAGACGGGCGTTGTAAAATATGCGAACGCTGGACCGTATCCTTTTGCGGTAAGTCTTGCGGATAACGGAAAAAGAATTATAGTAAGCGACTGGGGAGGCGATGACGTAAGGGTATTTACTTCTTCGCTTAAATATTTAGGTAAAATATCATTCGATAAAAATCCTATGCCCTCTTCAGGAATGCATCCGACTGCGATAGCCGCTGTCCCTGATACTCCTCTGTCGCTGATTACAGCATCTAACAACGACAGGGTTTTTGTAGTTAATACGGCAAGTCTTAAAATTGTAAAAATAATTCACATAAGCCCCTATAAAAATGCCCCTTACGGAAGCTATCCTGACGGTATAACCGTAAGCGGCAAATACTTTTTTGTAGCTAACGCAGGCAATAATGATGTACAGGTATTTAATTTGTCAAATTACAAACCTATAGGGTTAATTCCGACAGCCTGGTATCCTACAGCAATAACTTCAACTAATAAATCTATATTTATTACAGATGCTAAAGGCTTAGGCGCAGGACCTAATTTAGAATATCAGTGGATAGGCGCTTTTATGCATGGAGCGCTTCAAAAGGTTAAAATAAATTATTTTTTAAAAAATAAAAATTATCTTACGCATCTCAGCCTTCACAATGACAGGTTTACTCTTAAACAAAGAAACGAAAGAAAGAAGAAAGAAGCCTCTACTGTGAAATTTTTAAGAAAACATATAAAACATGTCGTATTTATTCTTCGCGAAAATAAAACATTTGACGAAGATTTTGGCGATTACGCCAGAGCTGGAAAGTGGGCAGACCCGCATCTTGATATGTATAACAAAAAAGAACTGCCTAATCTTTATAAATTAGCAAATAAATATGCGCTGTTCGTTAATTTTGACGCCGACGGAGAAGTAACGGCTCAGGGTCATGAATGGACAACAGGCGCATCTGATTCCGATTATGTTCAAAGAACGTGGCCGGAGAATTATTCGGGAAGGGGGCTTCTTTACCCGCAGAGCAGAAGTTTGTTATTACCTGCAATGCCTGATAAAAAAAATACATTTTTAAATCCTGCTTATATCGGAAATAAGCTAATGAAAAAACTGCATGTCCATTTAAGCAACATTTGGATTTCATATCCCTACAAATTGTACCTGTTTAACGATATGCTGTCGCATCATATTACATTTAAAGATTTCGGCGAATTTGTAGCTCATACCCGTATTAACGGAATAAGCAGGAAGATGAGAGCGCATATTGTAGCCGGATACCCTGGCTGGAACAGAGATATATTAGATACGACGAGAGCTAATATTTTTATTAACTGGGCTAAAAAAAGAATAAAAGAAAATAAGTTTCCAGATTTCACTTACATCTGGCTTCCCGATGACCATACGGCTGGATTAAAGCCTGGTTATTATACCCCTCAATATTATGTTGCTAATAACGACGAGGCGACAGGTAAAGTACTATCTTTTTTATCCCATTCTAAATTATGGAAAAATACTCTTGTATTTTTAACGGAAGACGATGCCCAGTCAGGAGCCGACCATATCTCAGCGCACAGGACATTTGCGCTTATGATGGGTCCGTACGTTAAAAAAGCCTCTCTTGTAAAGCAGAGATATTCTCAGGTTTCAATAGTAAAGACGATAGAAGCTATTTTTCATCTTCCTCCTATGAGCCAGTGGGATGCCAATGCCAAAGTAATAATTAACGGATTTACAAATAAGCCGAAATATAAACCTTATAATTATGTAAATATAAGGGTTAAAAAGAGACTTAATCCGGGACTTTGTTCTGATATTCAAAAATTAAGATTAAAATTAGGAGCCCATGCGCCTAAAAAATACGTGCAGTTAAATAAAATAAATAAAAATAATGGAAAAACTATGATGCACGGCAAAGGCCGTTTTGATAATTATAATAATGCAACAATTAAAAAAATTAATTCTTCAAAAAAAGCGGCTAATATAAATTTATCACAATCAAGTTACATTCCTTCAAAAAAAAATCAATACGGGCCTACTACTCTGTTAAAAGTATCCGGATCCGAACAATTTAAACAGGAATGGATTGCGGTTAAAGGAGTTAAATCTTATAATAAAGTTCTAAAGTATATTAAAAAACTTGCAGACAGGCAAAAAGCGCCTGTTCTGCACTATTTAGATTAGTTTTAATTTAATAAATTAAAACTAATGTTAAAACTTCAAAAAGTATAAACTTCATTTATTTGCCTTATTGTATTTTTTGAGGTAAAATAAAAATAACAAGAATAATAATAAAAGATGATGTTGACATAATTCCTTACTATGCAATTTAAGAATACATCAAAAATACTGCAAAAAATATTAACTAAAAATATTAATTGTATAATATACTAATATATTGATGTTAATGTAATTAATATACCAGATTAGATTTATTTCATAAGGAAATTAATTATGCCCCGTTTATCTTTATTAGGAAAATTAGAAGAGATATCTCCTCCCGATTTGCCCAGAAAATACACTGCGATGGATTATTTTAACCTTCCAGAAGGAAGCCCTTATCAACTCATAGAAGGAGAACTTATAATGACGCCGTCGCCTTTTACGGAACATCAGGCTATTTCCAGAAATCTTGAGATGTTAATTTTTAATCATACAAAACAAAATAAATCAGGATTTGTTTATTATGCTCCTATAGATGTTTACTTAGACAATAATAATGCCTACCAGCCGGATATTATATTTATATCTAATAAAAATAAAGGCATAATTAAAAAAAGTGGCATAGACGGCGCCCCCGACCTTGTGATAGAGATACTGTCTCAATCAAATGCATACTACGACAAAAAGGTTAAAAAAGACGTATATGAAAGAAACGGAGTAATGGAATATATAACGGTAGAACCTAAGACAAAAAGTATTGATATATTTGAAAGAACCGATGAAAACCTTAAGTCAGAGGAAACCAACCGAGGTTTTAGCGAGGCGTCGTCTATTAAACTGAATGATAAAGATAATAACAGACTTTATATTAAAACATTAAACCTTTATATAGATTTAAAGGATATATTTACGGAGATTTAAGGAATAGGAGATTTAAGGAATAGGAGATTTAAGGAATAGGAGATTTAAGGAATATCGGTTGAAATTTTTTAAGCAGCAAAATGTCTTGGATATTTTCCTTGTTTTGCAAAAAAATATGTTAAAATTTAATAACATTAATTTTTATATTATTTTATATTATTATTATAAGTATATAAACCTTATCAGATAGTTGTTAAATTATTATATTATATGAATGATATAAATTTACAATTAAATCCTATTTCTTCTATTGAAGAACTAAAAGCTTTTTTAAAGGAATTTTTCAACGGCAAAGGAGTAGAAATCTTTTTATTCGGCTCGAGAGCAAAAGGAAATTTCCGTCCAACATCCGATATAGATTTAGCGTTTTTATCCGAAGATGATATTTCTTATAAGATATCTTTGCTTAAAGAAATTTTAGAAAACAGTAATTTAGTTCAAAAAGTAGATATAATAGAATTAAAAAAAGCTCCTCAATTAAAGTCTGTAGTTGACAGTGACGGTATAAGATGGATTTAAAAAAATTTAATGATTTTGTTGCATCTCTTGGGAAATTTAAAGAAGCTTATGAAAAAACTATTGCCAATGCAGGCAATAGTGAATATTTCTTTTTTAGAGACTCTTCAATACATAGGTTTGAATTTACCGTAGAGATTTTTTGGAAACTATTAAAAAATATTTTACAGGAAAATGAAGGTATTTTTTGTAATTCTCCAAAATCATGCGTTAGAGAATTTTTTGCGCTTAACTATATTAAAGAAAGCAGCGCAAAAATTTTGTTTGAGATGTTCGATGATAGAAATTTAACTTCCCATACTTATCATGAAGAAATTGCAGAAATTATTTTTTTTAAGTTTGATAATTATATAAATAATCTTGAGTATTTTTTGGATGAAATAAAAGTAAAATTTCTTAAAAATGGTATCTCAAAATAAATAAAAATGGCGTTTGATAATTTATTTTATTTTGATTTAAATGATTATTTAATGTTTTTATGTTATTAAATTTTAACATATTTTTTTGCAAATAAGGAAATTTAATTTTAAAATTTCTGTATTAATTTATGGGTGCAGTATAGTTCTCTGATTTTCACCCCCCTTCACTTTTTAATTTAATTTAATTTAACATTTAATTTACTAATAATCATAATAATGTTATAATTATAAAATAAATAATGTATATAATCGTATATAATTTTAATTAAGAAAATAATCATAGAATTATTTATTATTGCAAGATATAATATCAAATTTCAAATAACTTTATTGTAAGATATATTATCAAATAACTTTGTATAATATGATCGATAATAATGCCCGATAATAGCTACTTTAACTTTAAATATGACAGAACTCTTAAAGATATATTAAAATCAGTACCTAAAAAGTTTGTTGAGATTCTAACGGGCAAAAAGGCGATAGAATTTTTAGATACTAATTTCCCAAAGGTAGAAGAACTAAAAGCCGATCTTTTAGTTAAACTTGAAGGAGGCGATATATTTCATTTAGAGCTTCAAACGGCAAACGATTCTTTAATACCTGTAAGGATGCTTAAGTATTATACATACTTATATTCGTCTTACAATAAAGAACCGATTCAGACCGTTCTTTATATAGGTCTTAATTCTTTAAATATGCCTGATAGCATTAGAAACAAACATCTTTCTTTTGATTATGAATTAAAAGATATTAAAGATATAAACTGCATTGATTTATTAAATTCGGATGATTTAAACGACAACATACTTTCTATTCTTTGCAAAACAGACGATGCTAAAGCTTTAATATTAGAAATTACATCAAGAATATCAAAACTTAGTAAGAACGATATAGAAGATTATAAACTTAAACTTAAAAACCTATTACATCTTAGACCTGATATAATTAAAATAGTAAAAGAACTGGAGGAAAACAAAATGCCTATAACTATAAACTTAGAAGATGATCCATTTTATCTTGAAGGAAAAGCCGAAGGGGAAGCTAAAGGAAAAGCTGAAGGTATGAGTGCCGCTAAAAAAACTTATGTTATAAACTCATATAAAAACCTTAATCTTTCTCCTGAACAGATTGCTTCTATTGTTAACGATACTGTCGAAAATGTCATTGCCATATTAAAAGAAGAAGGGTTATAAATAAAAATAAGATATCCGATTTATTTATTCCATAAAATAATTATAATAAAAATGGTATCTAATTTATTTATTTTAATAAATTTAATCAACAATCATAGCGGTTTCTCTCGCAATACAGCAATAAGCTGCGTAATTTGCGCTCCTATTTTACTATTTTATTAATTTAAATATACTATAATTATATAATTAAATTAAAGTACCTTAAATCACCGTTAGAAATTTCACAATGTAATTTTAAATAGTTTTTATCGTTTTTTTATTATTTTTAGGAATTAGTTTTGGTTTTTAGCAATGCCCGGTCGTTATTTTTTATTTTTCGGCATTACCGTTATGATTTTTAATCTCAGAAAACGAAAAAATGTATAAAAGATGGTTTTTTTTCAACAGAGCTTACCCGTATTTGTATTTTGCAATCAAAAAATCCCCAATTTTGCAAAATAAATTTCCCCAATATATGTTGGGATTTTTTGATTGCAAAATACAAAAGTACTTTATTATTAAAAGAACGGTTATATTATATGGCTAATAAAACAAAGGAAATTTAATTTTAAAATTTCTGTATTAATTTATGGGTTCATTATATAAAAAAGTATAAAAAAGCTTGATATAAAAATTATTATATAATATTATGTGTATAACGAGGTGTATTTATGAGAACAAATATTGATTTAAACGATTATTTAATTAATGAGGCTATCAGACTGACAAAAA